>JBKPPU010000048.1:0-12983 GCA_046733695.1 Acidobacteriota bacterium | reverse complement strand
CGCGAACTTTATCGTTCACGTTTTGACTCTCAAAGGTCTTGAAACGGACACGCTCTATCTAGTTTTCAAACATCGAAGTCCAAATTGTATTTGGATTGCCTAACAGGAGGCTTCAAACTCGCTGCAAGCAAACGGGGATATTAACCAACGACCCCAACTCTGTCAAGCGACCTTAGCCGGTTTCTCCGATTTATCCGGAGAATAAAAAGCGCCGCAATCTCCTCGCAATGTTTCGAGGAAAAGCGACACTAAAGGTCGTCACAAATTCCCTGTTCTCAAACCCCTTGCACATCCTCATCAAGAGGAATGGGCATTATAGGGACAAAAATCTACTTGTCAATACCTCGCGGTGCTCACAATCAAATTATTTTTGCTTGCGTGAGGCCCCACGTTTTCAAAGGCGAGACTTAGATGCCTTTTAAGCCGTCGGGTTGTCCAATTTTGAGTAATAAGTTCCGCGATAACATCCACGGCAGAGAGCGTCGCCACTCGCATCCAGAACTTCCCTGCCATCGTTCACACCCTCGCCGCAAACTGTGCAGGTAACTCGCGAACGGGGACTACCCGGCAGATCGAAATCCCTCAATTCAACCTCCACCAACTCCGTTTTGAACAACTCATCATCCGTAGCCTCTGAGTACGTCTGAAACTGGCGTTGTCGCTTGTTCTCAATCTCCGGATAACGCTCATCCGCGAGGCTTCTCGCCGCCTCGAGCGCAACTATGCGTACGGCGCGCTTGTTTTCAGTGTTCAGGAACGTCGCTGCTACTTTGCCGTAGTCCACATATTTCAGACTTCGCTTTCCCAGACGCACGCCCGTAACCGCACTGATCGCGTCGGTCATACAACGATCAATCTCGACCCACACGATCAGCTTTTTGCGATCGGCGCCGCGAGGATCGTCGATACCGATTGAACGACATCCCAGCAGCGCCATACGCGTGCCGAGGAGCTGGCCGGCGCACATGTGCCCGTGCAGACGCTCGCATTCTTCTAATAAAGTTTCGATCGATTCCATTTCAAATAACCGACTAGCGAGAACAAACGCGAGGGGGTGAAGAGGGGTGTCTCAGCCGTTGGGAGATACTTCATTTCGTTGTCGACTTCGTCACCGAGGTCGGAAACGTAGATTGCTGTTACTTTGCCGATTGTCCGTCGTGCAGAAGTCTTCATCTTGTCACCGTCGGCGCGCCTGACCATGACGAAATGATCTGTGTGCACGAACTGAGTGAAGCTGTTGCCCTCAATGAGGACACCGGGTGACTTCACTCGCGCCAGCGCTTCCTTGATTCCCTTCTCGACCTGGTTGTCAGTGCAGATTACCCAATGAACGTTCGACGCGCCGGCGTCCCAGTAGCGTCCGGTGTCTTTTCCTTTTTCGTAAGTTTCAGCGCGACCGGAGCGTACGAGAGGCTCATCAGACAAGAGGTGACTGACACAGCATGCATGAGGATCTTTGCCGCACGAACGATAGTGCCCGCGAGTCGTTTTGATCGCTTCCCACTCCGGAAACCACTTGAGCAGTTCACACATCAGCGTCGTCTTGCCAACGTCAGAGTTGTAACCACCAACACCGATGATGACTGGATGGAACATGGAATTACAGGGCGTCTCCTCGGAGTACGCCAACTTGTTGGCGCTTTCGTACTTTTACCAAAGCGGTGCCAAGGCACCGCACTCCAGGGAGGCGCCCAAGCTCATCGTCTCCGTTTGTTCTGGGGGGCAATATTCGGCGCGTTGATCTTCAAAACACCACGCGCATCCTTGTACAGGTTGTAGCGAACTTCCTTCGGGGCCGCACCTTCCTCTTCCTGGACGCGCACCGTGAAGCTCTTGCTGTCGCCTTGTCCTTCGACTTTCGCCGGCAAATACCCCTTCACATCGGGACTGCGATAAGCCGTGTAGTGCTCCTGGTTTCGCTTGTCGTATCCGAGCACGTAAATGCGATCGAAATCAGGCTCGTCGACTCCATGCTGCGAATTCGAACTACTCTTCTCGAGTATCAGCCAGCTTCCGGGTTTTGCTTCCTTGCCCGCGTCTTTGTCTGTTGCACTCTTGCTCTCGCCGTCGAGCCGTTGCCACGCCACAAACTCGCGTCCCGTGCGATAGAAAATAATGTCACTCGGCACCGCAAGCTCAACCTGCTTACCGTAAATCCAACCCGCCGGCGCAGGTGAGGCCGTCGTCGTCAATCTCACTTTGTACCATAGCTCATTCGGGTCTTCCGGCTGGTCCTCATCGCTCTGCTGTCCTTGCTTCGCATTGCCCTGCTGCACGGCGCTGCCGGCTTTCGGAGCGACGTCGCTCTCAATCGCTTCGGACGACTTCGGCTTCGGCACACGCTTCCAACTAATAATGTCGAAACTCGATCCACTATCGAGTCGCATCATGATGTTTTCATTGCCACTGCGATCCGGTGTTAGTCGAAGATTGGAGCTCGCACGAAGCTGACCGGTAGCCTGTGCCGGAACATCCTTGTCTTCCGCCCCGAGCTTCTTTGATTCTTCGAGGACATCGTCCGGCATGACGTTGCGTGCTTCGATCCAACCCTCAGTCGCATCGGCGTCGCGCGCTTTGACGCGGAGCCAGCGCTCTTTTCGAGCGTTGTCAGTCGGATCCGTAACATCCGTGGAGTCGAGTATGTCGACGACGTCCCCACGATTGACCTGTAACAGATCGGCTGCGACGACGGCAGTTGAGCTGCGGATTTGAGCGCGACGAGCCACGATAACGCCGGTGCTGCTTCTCTTTGCCAGGGTTTGGCAGCCAATGGATATCAAGACGAGGGCGAAAACAAGTAGGGTCTTACTAAATCTCATTCCTGTTCTACTTTCGGTAACCCAGCGAACGCAGCAACCGTTTCTGTTCCGCATTCAAATCCGGGTTGACGCTCAGTTGGGACTGCTTGCCGGACGAATTCAACGTCAATCCATACGACGGGAGAACCTGTTCGAGTTCGAGCTTCGCTTTGCTTTCAACATATGCGCGGGCGAAGCCGTTCATTGCCGGAGGGGAATCCAGCAAGGCAATTATAGCGTCATTTCCATTTGCATTGGCAGCGACTCGGCCACTAAACAGCTCTCGGTAACGATCGGCGAGGGTCGTTGCACTGCCAGACTCTTTTCTGATCTTCAAGTCGTAAAGAAAAGCCAACAACATTCCTTTGTCATAGATGAGCGAACCCGGGGTGGTCCAGCGCCGCTCCGAAGCTTCGATCAACGAGAGGTCATCGTCGTGGGAAAGATAAGAATCGTAAACACGGCCGAGCGTGTTGAGATACTCATTGAAGTCTATGATCTTCAACTTCAGCGCTGTCTGGAGCGCCGTGTACAAAGTGAATCCTTCGAAGAACCAGTCGTAATCACCTTCAAGCCCCAGCCGGTTCGGCACCCACAAATGAAGCAGCTCGTGTGTGAAGATGATGCCGAGTTGCCCGACCCAATTGTTGAAACCGGCGTCCGGATCTATCAAGAGCATAACTGTAGATCCTCGCGTTTCCGCGCGCCATTTGACATCTCCAACTTTGACCGGCAACGGAGCTATGATGACGAAAGCGCCGTTGGGCAACTTGTACCTTGTAAGCTCCCGGTAAGTCTTCATCACCCTCGTCGCTGCGCCGGCTGCATCACGCGCTTTGAACGGCCAGCTTCCACCAATAACCGTTGTTACTGGTACGTCCTCAACTGCCTGACTCGCTTTGTAAAATGAGCGTCCAATAAGAAAGACTGCCTTTTCGGGTGCAACGAAGTCATAGAGATTTGCATTACCGGACTCCGAACTGGTAACACCCCACATTCCGGGTAGCTCGAATCGAACAGAGATGCGCGCAAAATCCTGCGGCAGCAAGTCTCCGAGCATCAGCAAACCGTAACCTCCGGCGATCCAGCTCACGTGAGATACATCGGCCGCGGTGGGTTTTGAAACGTTGACTCGATAACTGATTTTGCTTGCAGGCAGTTCAGAGCGGAACTCTCCGGTGGCAATCTTCTTACCTCCGGCGTCCCGGCCAGAAGCCGTAGTCGCGCGAAAGTCATCAATTCGTTCTGCGATTCCGAGAATGCCGGCGTAGGAGTTACGAAACGACCATGAATTGGCTGGCGTCGATGACTGTGCTTCGATTTGCAGCTGGCCAGGCAGCGGCATTTTGATCGTGACCGACGCTGCTCCGGAATCTTCTCTGTGCAACCTCTGTGTTCTCTGTGACTCTGTGGCTGTTGTGTCGTGCATTCCTATAACCACAGAGACACAGAGAACGCAGAGGTTGCACAGAGAAATCCAAAATCTGGATTGCATTCCTTTGCGAGTTTCTTTACGCGTTTGCGACTTTGCGGGAAACTTTGTCACTAATCTGCGAATAGGAGATTGCGCTCTGCGCGCGCCTGTAAGTACAATTCGGGAGCCCCAGAACTCTAACACAACCGATTATTAGACCAGCATGTTGATGCACGCAATACAGAATCAGAGCACCCGCTTGAAGCGCGGTCTCAGTCTGTTACTGCTCATCTTCATTTTCTACGGTACGACGGTCGAAGCTGCTCACCGCCACGGGAGAGTAGTGCCGCCGTCAAACCCTGCTGCGTCTTCGTTCGACAAAACCGGCAATACCAGCACAACGCCTACAACTCAGGGCTGCAGCGACTGTCTCATCTGTCAACTGCACCAAAACTTCTCGGCCACGCTGATTTCGGTTAAACCGTTTACTGAATCATTAGTTCCTCAGACGTATACCCCGGAATTAGCTCCTGTTTCGATTCGCTCGATCACTCACAGTCCTCAGCGCGGTCGAGCACCACCGCAAGCCAACTAGAACCGCCCACCCATTTGCAGATCGCGTGGTGGTTTCACTATGCGAAGAGCGATTGCGGAACGAAGCCAAACCGAATCTCCAGCGGAGATCTATTCGCTACGCCCGCATCAACCTACAGGGAAAACTCTAGGAGGCTTATGCAATGTTTCGAGTTTCACTTAAGGCTGCCATAATCGGCAGCGTTCTGCTCTTATTTGGGCCAACACTTTTTGGTCAGGCAAGAATCGGCAGCGTTCTGGGAGTGGTGAAGGACCCGACCGGCGCACTTGTGCCGAACGCCAGCATCACCATAACGCAGCCAGTCACAGGCTATCGTCAAACAGCTCAAACCGACGCACAGGGCGCTTTCAAGCTCGTCAACATTCCGTTCAATACGTATAAGGTCCGGGCCGAGGCGTCGGGTTTTCAGGCTACTGAACAATCAATCGATCTTGAAACCACCATACCGCTCAACGTGGAACTCTCGCTGTCCCTCGAGGAAACAACAGCCGATGTCACCATAACCACCGGTGGAGCGGCAATGTTGGAACCCGACCGCACCTCGTCAGATACCGATATCAGTCAGACGGTTCTCGAACGACCACTCGGCGCGGCTCCATCTCGTGCAATTGAATCGATCGTAGCGTCAACGCCGGGTTTTGTTACTGACGACAACGGTCGCATGCACCCACGCGGATCTGAGTCGCAGGTGCAATACGTCATTGACGGCGTTCCGGTGACTGACAACTTGTCGGCTATTTTTTCGACGAGTCTTGATGCGCGAACCTTGCGGACCGTCGAAGTGCTGACGGGCGGTATCCCCGCGGAGTTCGGCGACAAACTCGCCGGCGTTATCAACGTCAACACTCGCTCCGGTTTGGAAGGACCGACTCAGGGTGCAATCTCGTTTTCAGGAGGAAGTTTCTCGACGGGCGAAGCGGCGGCGGATTTTTCGACGCACACTAAGAAACTGGGTTTTCTTGCCAATCTCTCTTCGAGCACATCGCAACGCTATCTCGATCCGCCAACGATCGATAACTTTCACAACTTTGGCCGGACCGGGAAAGCCTTCTTCCGTCTTGACTATCAGTTTGACGCCAACAACAGTTTGCGCGGTGTGTTCAATTTCGGCGGATCGAACTTCCAGGTGCCGAACCGGTTCGCACAGGAAGCAGCCGGGCAGGATCAACGGCAGCGATTGCGCGATAACTCGCAGAACATCAGTTACCAACACATCTTCTCGCCAAACTCTGTCGCTCAGTTTTCTTTCTTTCATCGACAGAGCAACGCGAAACTGATCAGCAATGCGCTTTCGACGCCCGTCGTGGCAGACCAGGATCGGATGCTTCAGAATTACGGCGCGATCGGCTCATTGGCTCTGACCCATGGCAGTCACAACATCAAGCTTGGTGGACAAGTAACGATCACGCCGGTTGACGAACATTTCAGTTTCTATCCGACCGAGGCATTCCCTGATCTGGTAGATGAAGAAGGAAATGTTTTTCCGAACCCGGTAAACAACTTCAACGCCGCGAATCCATTCGTCTTCGATCAGTCGAAAACAGGACGGACATTGAGCGCTTACATTCAGGATCGTTTTACCGTTGTGAAGAATCTGACCCTCGATCTCGGCGTCAGATACGACAACTACAAACTCCTAATCAGCGAGCAGGCTGTCAGCCCGCGCGTTGCTATCGCTTACTTCATTCCCAAAACACAAACGACTTTGAGAGCGTCGTACAACAGACTCTTCCAACCGCCACCGGCGGAGAACCTGTTGCTGGCGAGTTCGTCCGCGGCGGCCGCGCTGTCGCCCATCTCGGTGCTGCAGGGCATCACGACTGTGCAGCCCATTCTGCCCGACAAGCAAAACTCGTTTGAGGCGGGCGCGCAGCAGTTGCTGTCAAAAAACTTCCGGCTGAATCTGACGGTCTATCAAAAGCGGATCGAAAACTTCTCAGACAAAGATCAGTTTTTCGAAACGGGAGTCATTTTCCCGATCGCGATTTCTTCCGGACGTGTTACTGGCGAGGAAGTCAGGCTTGAGTCGACGGACATACACGGCTTTCACACCTTCGTCTCGTATGCAAATGCGAGGGCGTTTGGCGTAACACCGATCACGGGTGGACTCTTCCTCGGTGAGGATCCACAAGATCTGTTTCTACACGGGTTAAAGTTCGCCAACGACCACGACCAGCGTAACGAAGCGCAGTTTCAGGTCAGCTACACGCATCGGCCTTCAGGGATCTATGCGACCTTTAATGGACGATATGATTCAGGCGTTCCGGCTGATGTGGACCCTGGAACGACCCTCGCGCAGTTCGTTGCGGATGGATTCGACCCGCGTTTGTACGACAAAATCGACTTTCAGCGTGGGCGTGTCCGGCCGCGAACGATTCTCGATTTCTCGGTGGGTGCGGACTTGATGCAGAAGGAACGCGTGTCGATGAATCTCCAGTTTGACGTGCAAAACCTGACCAATGAGCTGTATTTGTATAATTTCGAGTCGGTTTTTAGTGGGACGCACGTGGGCTCACCACGGCTGTTCAGTGGCCGGCTCACGCTGAAGTTCAAATAGAAATACTTGCCGCGGCTAAATTCTCTGAACCGGCCTGCAGATAGTGACGTATGCTAGAATGCGTTCTGATTCGCTCCCAACCCAGAGGATTTAGCCGTGAGCCTGGTCAAGATCATCGTAATCACGATAATCGTCATTCTCAGTATTCTGCTCTTCGGCCGTTTTTTCGTTTAGCCGGACGGCTGATGCTGCGTTTCGCGGTACTTATTTCATTCCTCGCCTGCCTCGTCGTAGCAGTCCCAACTAGTACTGTCCTCGGTCAACAAAGCACGGATGACGACGATGTCGTACGTGTAAACACCGATCTGCTTCTATTTCCGGTTCGTGTCCGTGACAAAAAAGGCCAGGCCATCGCTGGCCTAACTGAACAAGATTTATCACTCAAAGATCCAGATCAGGTTACGACCGGCATCTATTTCGCTCGCGGCGCCGATCGCGTAGCCATGTTATTCGCACTGGACCAGTCGGGAAGTCTGCGTCAAATAATCGAGCAACAACGCGAAGCGGCACTCGCACTCTTCTCTCGTTTTGGTGAGCGATCAAGCGTGGCTATTGTTCGTTTTTCTGAGACCGCTACACTTGTCGCGCCCTTTACGAAAGATCTCGAGAACGCACGCGCAGCTTTCAGATTCCGCGCGGCTCCGAACGCGAAAACGTCAATCTTTGATTCAGCCGCAACATCTCTTAAAGCGTTTGACGATCTGACTCCGACTCGAACCGAACGTCGCATCGTCGTGCTTATCAGCGACGGCCTCGACACAAGCAGCCGGACCAGCCCTGACGCGGTCATCGCCGCAGCCCTTGAACAACACGTCTCGTTCTACGTGATTCACTTACCACTCTTCGAACCGCGCGATGGACGGCTCGAAGTGCGACGTCCTACAAAAGGCTTCAAAGAACTCGCGGAGAAGACCGGCGGCAAGTATTTTCTCGTCGGCGACGCCAAATCCGCACTCGCGCCGAAGCCGACCGATCTCACGCCGATCTTCCAGGCTATCGAAGAGGATTTGAAAAGCCAGTACCTTTTGGGTTTCTATATAGCCGAATCATCGCGCGACAATCGCAAACACGTCTTCTCTGTGAGTATGAAACCGGAAGGTGTCGAGTACTCCGTCGGACGCAATGGCTATTCGCGCACGCAAAAGTTCATGATCAATTTACCTCCAAACGAAAAGAAATCTAATACTGACAATCCAGATGACTGAAACCAGCGACCTTCAGCTTCGACCTATTCGACGAGCCCTAATAAGCGTTTCCGACAAACGAGGAATTGTTGATTTCGCACAAGAGCTCGCGCACTTCAACGTCGAGATCATCAGCACGGGTGGGACTGCGAAAGCACTGCGTGACGCAGGCATCACCGTGCGGGACATCTCCGACATCACGGGCTTTCCGGAAATGATGGATGGCCGTGTAAAAACACTGCATCCGCGTGTGCACGGCGGCCTGCTTGCGATTCGCGACAATCCAGAGCACGTCGCGGCGATGGAGCAAAACGGAATTGAACCGATCGACCTCGTCGTCGTCAACTTGTATCCATTTGCCGAAACGATCATGCGTCCAGACGCGACGACGGCAGAGGCGATCGAACAAATCGACATCGGTGGACCAGCGATGATTCGCTCGGCAGCGAAGAATGCTCACGACGTTGCTGTGGTCGTTGCTCCGTCGACCTACGACAGCATTATCTATGAAATGAAGAGTCGTGATGGCTCGTTATCACTCGCAACGAGAAAACGTCTTGCGAAGGCTGCATTCAAACAGACAGCGGTTTACGACATGGTGGTCAGCTCGTTCCTCGAGGCTGAAGCCCGGCCCAGTCCTTTTGGAGGAGGAATCGGAATGGGAACCGGTGGCGGCAGCTCCGTTGGTTTTGTCGGTGCAGTAGGTTCGGCTTCCATGCCCGGCAACGTTGCAGAGGAATTCTCGGCGGAGGAATTCAGAGGTCAGTTACCCAGCCAGATGTCGTGGTCCATCGGCAGGATTGCCGACCTCAGGTACGGCGAGAATCCGCATCAGATGGCCGCGCTCTACCAGATGGCGCAGAGTGGCGGCGTAGCAAATGCCGAAGTGCTTTCCGGCAAAGAGATGTCGTTCAACAACTACGTTGACGCTGATGCAGCGTGGAATCTCGTCTCTGATTTCGACGACACGGCGTGTGCCATCATCAAACATACAAATCCGGCCGGCGTTGGTCTCGGAGACACACCAGCGGAAGCGTATACAAAAGCGCTGGCGACCGATCCGGTTTCAGCATTCGGTGGAATCGTGGTCTTCAATCGCACTGTCGACGCGGATGCGGCTCAAGAGGTCGTCAAGATTTTTACCGAAGTCGTAATTGCACCCGAGTACGATGCGGCATCGCTCGAAATACTTCAGACGAAGAAAAACCTTCGCGTGCTGCGGTTGAAGAAAGGAAAGGCCGGAAAGAAACTCGAGTTCCGGCAAGTCAGCGGCGGCATGCTGGTTCAGACCGCCGATGACCACAAGCTTGATCCGCTGGAACTGAAAGTCGTGACCACTCGGCACCCTACTGACGAGGAAGTTCGCGCGCTGTTCTTTGCATGGGTTGTTTGCAAGCACACCAAGTCAAACGCAATCGTCTATGCGCGGGACGGACAAACCGTGGGTGTTGGCGCGGGACAGATGTCGCGAGTGGATTCGGTGAAGATCGGCGCGATGCGAGCGCAGTTGCCTGTCACCGGTTCAGTGCTGGCTTCGGATGCGTTCTTTCCGTTTCGTGACGGCATCGACGAAGCAGCACGCCACGGCATCACAGCCGTGATCCAACCCGGCGGCTCGGTACGCGATGAAGAGGTGATAGCCGCCGCCAATGAGCACGGCATCGCGATGGTATTTACGGGCGTGCGGCATTTCAAACATTAATTTAGCCACGGATTTGCGGATCAGTGACGGATCTGGTCTTTCATCCGTATAATCCGTGGCAACAATTCACCTGAGAAGTGAGCATTAAATTATGGCCGACAATGAAGACCTGATCACTAACCTCCCCTCAATCCGCTGCCGCTACTGCGGTCAACGAAATCAAATCCGTCCTGAAAACGGAGATGCACGCTGCGGTCGCTGCCGGCTACCGCTCTCCGATGCACCGCACAAGAAATTTGCGAGGTTAGACAAGGATCAGTACATTCACCCAGCCGACCGTCGCGCCCTCGCCGCGTTGCGGGCCATTCCGGGAATTGATACGGCGCTGAAAAAGTTGCTTGCGCTCACAGGCGAGTCTGCCATCCGCGTCATCTTCACTGCCAGCGCGGTGAAAGTTACGCCGACGCAGTGTCCGGATCTCTATGCGAAACTCCAGATCGCGTGCACCACTCTAGGCGTCGACATGCCCGACCTGTTTGTCCAGCAGAATCCCGTCGTCAACGCCTTCACGGGCGGCGTGGAACGCCCGGTCATCGTGCTCTATTCACAACTAATCGAACGACTGAGCGACGAAGAAGTGCTGGCAGTGGTCGCACACGAGGTTGGTCACATCCACGCCGAACACGTGCTTTACCTGACCGCGGCTCGACTGCTCGAGTTTCTTGCTACCGCAGCGGTCGCAGCGTCGCCACTGGTTGCGATCGTCAAGGATGTTCTCACGATGACTATGCGTGCGGCATTGCTCGCATGGGCCAGGCGTGCAGAGCTTTCGTGCGATCGAGCGGCGTTGCTGGTTACGCAGGACGCAAACGTGATTGGTCGCACGATGATGAAGTTAGCGGGGGGCACTTTTGCGTCGCGAGTTGACTACGATCAATTTCTTGCCCAGGCGCGCGACTTCCAGAAGACCTACGACGAGAAAGCGCTCGACCGTTTCTGGGCCGACGTGATCACCTCGGGCTTGAGTCATCCATTTCCGGTGTGGCGTGTTTCTGAGATTCTGCAATGGGTTGAGAGTGGCGAGTACAAAGCCCTGATGAACGCACCAGAAAGCGCCGCAGCTTAAGCCACAAAAAGGCACAAAAAGCACAAAATGCTCAAAGACAAAAATGGAATCATCTTTGGAGTCGCCAATAAGCGCTCCATCGCCTGGGCCACTGCTCAGGCTTTACACGAAGCGGGGGCAAACCTCGCTTTCACTTACCAGGGCGATCGCCTGAAAGAAAATGTCGAGGAACTCACAAACGAAGCGATGCCAGGCTCGTTGCTCCTCTCATGCGACGTCGCGAAACAGGAAGAAGTTGATGAAACCTTTCGTCAGGTTGGTGAGAAGTTTGGGAAGCTTGATTTCCTGATTCACAGTATCGCCTTCGCTCCACGCGAGGCGCTGGGTGGTGAATACCTGAACACCAGCCGCGAAGCTTTTCTCACGGCGCTCGAGATCAGCGCTTATTCCCTGCCGCAACTGGCGCGCGCCGCTGCACCGTTGATGACTGAAGGCGGCAGCATCGTTACGATGTCGTACTATGGAGCGGAAAAGGTCGTCGCCGGCTACAACGTGATGGGCGTCGCAAAAGCAGCGCTGGAGGCAAGCACTCGCTATCTCGCGAAGGATCTCGGACCACGAAACATTCGTATCAACGCCATCAGCGCCGGTCCGATTCAAACTCTTTCTGCGCGCGGTGTCTCCGATTTCAGCTCGATGTTGAAACACCACGCGGAACGAGCGCCGCTCGGCCGCAATGTTGAAGCACGCGAAGTCGGAAACACCGCAGTCTTCCTTTGTAGCTCGATGTCTTCCGGAATTACCGGTGAGGTAATGTACGTGGATTGCGGCTACAACATCATGGGTATCTGATGGAGAAACACGAAAAGCCCTCGCACAAGCAACTCAAGGGAGCCACGCAAGACGAGCAACTGCTCGAGAGCCCGGGGGGAGTTGAGTTTATTCACACCGATCCGTGGCGCGTGTTCCGAATCATGGGTGAGTTTGTCGAGGGCTTCGATGAGCTTGCCACCTTGAGTCGCGGGATTGCGATCTTCGGCTCGGCTCGAACCAAACCTGACGATCCGGACTACCATGCCGCACAGGAAACCGCTGCACTGCTTTCCGCACAGGGCTTTGCCGTCATCACTGGTGGTGGTCCAGGAATCATGGAAGCGGCTAATCGCGGCGCGTTTGAAGCCGGCGGCCTGTCGATCGGATGCAATATCGAATTGCCTTTCGAGCAAAGACCAAATGCTTACCAGACGCTCAGCCTCACGTTCAAATACTTCTTCGTTCGCAAGATGATGTTTGTTAAGTACAGTCTTGGGTTTGTGATCTTTCCCGGCGGGTTTGGCACCTTTGACGAATTATTCGAAGCTCTCACACTGATCCAAACGAAGAAGATCCGCAACTTCCCAGTCGTGTTGTTTGGACGTCAATACTGGAGTGGAATGTTGGCGTGGTTGCGCGAAGAGGTCTTACGCGGCGGAAAGATTAACGAACACGACCTGGACCTGTTTCATGTTACTGACTCGCCCGCAGAAGTCGTGGAAATCGTAACGCGGAGTCAAAGCACACTCACCCAGCTCGACAACGCGATCTCCGACGAAATCAGGGTTTAAGAAAAACGCGGATTGGAACCGGATTTATTTCTCCGTTGATTTGATTAACCAGTCGACGTAAGAAGCGGAACCGGCAACAACCGGCACCGCAATTATCTCGGGCATGTCGTAACTGTGTAGAGC
>JBKPPU010000047.1:0-14142 GCA_046733695.1 Acidobacteriota bacterium | reverse complement strand
GCATATGATCCACAGATTACACAGATTCTTTGCACTGATCTTTATAAGCGCGGTATTCGCGGGCGTTGCCTTCGCGCAGGAACCACCACTGAAGTCGATCGCATACCGGCTGTCGATGCCGCGACCGGTGTCGCACCTTTTCGAGGTGTCGATCCTAATCGAATTGCCGGATGAATTAAAAGACAAGCCGCTGCAGTTGCAAATGGCCAAGTGGTCGCCCGGACGTTACGGCGTCTTCGATTTTGCCAAGAACGTACAGGAAGTACGCGGGGCGGCCGCTAATGGTTCCAAGCTGCAGGTCACGAGAGTCAACGATCAAACCTGGAGCGTCGCGCCACTCGGAAGCCGTGCGCTTACCTTCTCATACAAAGTCTTCGCAAACGATCTCGACGGTACGTTTTCACAACTCGACCCTCGTCATGCCAACTACAACGGTGGTTCGATTTTCATGTACGTCGTGGGCCACAAACCCGATCCGGTGAAGCTCGAGATCAATGCTCCGGCGGGTTGGAAGATCATCAATGGTCGGACTGAACGACCCGGCCAATCCACCTGGCAATTTCCGAACTGGGACATTCTCATCGACACACCCACGGAGATTGGTCCCGACTGGACGCAGGACACTTTCGACGTGAATGGGAAGAAGTACCACGTCATGGTCCATTCGTTTGGCGCGGAAGGCGGCAAGCGTCCCGCGCTCGTGAAAGACATCGAGAAGATCGTGAGGGCGGAAGTCGGAATGTGGGGACCGCCGGAGTTTGAACAGTACACGTTTCTAATACACTTCGCCGCCGACGATCATTCGGGTGATGGGATGGAGCATCTGACTTCAACACAGATCATCCAGCCAGGCGCGCTCGCCGAGCCCGGCGTTTATGAAGGCACTCTCGACACCGTTGCGCACGAGTTCTTTCACGTCTGGAATGTAAAGAGACTCCGACCACTCGAGCTTGGACCATGGGACTTTACCCGGCCGGCCAATACGCGCGGTCTATGGGTGGCTGAAGGTTTCACGAATTATTACGGGCACCTGATGACGCGTCGTGCCGGTCTCTGGGACGACAAGAAGTTTTTGGATCGAGAAGCGAACACGATTGCACGCGTCGAATACTCGCCGGGGAATCGTTTGATGAGTGCTGAAGAATCCTCACTGTCGGCCCCTTTTATCGATGGCGTGGAACACGAGCAGTTGACCAACCTGCAGAACACCGCGATCAGTTATTACCCCAAAGGCGAACTGATAGGGATGGTTCTCGACCTGCTGGTGCGTGGCCGATCGAAAGGGAAAGCGTCGCTGGACGATGTTATGCGCGACATGTATGAAGAGTTTTACTTGAAGAGTCCGAACAACAGTTACTACCTGCGCGGGCGCGGTTATCAAACGGACGATGTGGAGCGAATCATTTCGCGGCGCTCGGGCCACGATTTTCGCGACTTCTTCAAACGCTACGTTCGAGACGTTGAGTTGTTGCCTTACGATGAGGCGTTTGCGCATGTCGGCTTGCGCCTGGTGAAGACGCAAGCAAAAGAACCATTCGACGCCGGGCTTGGGATCGATTTCGACGGTCGGAAGGCGACGGTCAAAGCCGTTGTGAGTGGCTCTCCTGCTGAAGATGCAGGACTGCAGGCAAAGGATCAGATCGTTTCGCTTGCAGGTAAAGACATCGGCGAAGACTGGCAGAAGACGCTGCCGCGCTTCAAGCCGGGCGATTCGGTTCCGGTGACTGTCAAACGCGATCGGCAGACGATCAAGACGACTCTGGTTTTGCGCCAGCCGGAGAGGTTTGATTACAAGATCCAGGAGCGACCTGATGCCACGACCGAACAGAAGGCATTGCGGGCTGCGTGGTTGGGCCGCGGATAAGACGGATTTAAGGAACGATTATGTTGAGTGAATGCGGGGCGATCTCGAAGCGCATCGGGAGGTGACCGAGTAGTTCGCCATCGACTTGTACCTGGGAGTCGCCGTACGCCTTAACTTTTGTAGCTTTTACGAATTGCACTTCGGGATTATCGCGAGGCATGCCGTCGCGCATTGCGTAGGAAAGAAGATGAAGATAGCGAAGGCGGCTCATCGTCTGGATCATACAGATCTCGAACTCACGTTCATCCAGACGCGCTCCGGGCGTGATCGAGAGATCGCCGCCATAACGCGCTGACTTTCCGATTGCGGCAAACGTTGCGGTGTATTTCTGATTCTCGATTTCGAGTGTGAAGGGTTTGGGATTCCAGGTTGCGAGATGACTGAGCCCGGAAATCCAAAACGCTCCTTTGCCAATTCGTTTCTTCAACGACGGCTGGACGCGCCTCACCACTGACGCGTCGAGTCCGATTCCAGCCATCAAGCAAAAATGACGGTGCTCGTTTGTGGTTTCGTCGATCGCGACACCCAGATAGATCTTGCGTGTTTTGCCCTGCGCTGCGATCCGGAGTGCCTGTTCGTCGTCGAGTGGTAGACCGAGTTCGCGTGCGAGCACGTTTGCGGTTCCACGCGGAATGATTCCAAGACGCGCATCGGTGCCTGCCAGACCTTGTATCGCCTCGTTGATAGTGCCGTCGCCACCCGCGACAATCACGTCGGAAGTGCCGTTACGCGCAACGCGATTGGCGATCTCTGTTGCGTCGCCGGGCCCGCTCGTTAATCGCAGATCGACTTTCAGGCCGAGGGATTCCAGCCGCGCCGCGAGTTCAGGGATCGGCGCTCGTCGCGATGCGTAACGACCCGTTTTTGGATTGGAGATGAGTGTTGCCTTGCGAATAGACATCGATAACGCGGAGCTTGGCAATCGAAGTGCCGTGCAAATTCCCTTGTCACACTGAACACCTTGCTGAATGCGTTGGCAACGAATCCAGACACGTGTCAGATTAATAAGTCACACGGTGTCACAGTCGCGCGGTAAATACAACTCGCTACCGGCTCACGAGTTTCGCGAATTCACTCAGGTCTGCGCTATTGACGTCTGATACAGCCCAGTAGCTCGCGCCTGATCGTGTCCAGTGGATGATGTTATAGCCGTGGTTGGAAAATTCTTGCATGGGCTGATCGGTTCTGGTCGATGGCCAGATGAAGAGATTGATGGAATGTTTGCGTCGCTGGTAAACGAGAGCGGCGACGGTTCGATTGTCGACGTAATCGAGCCGGCCGCCGACTAAAGGAAATCCCTGGTCAGCGAGATCTTTTACGTCCGGAGCGAAATCGAGTTTGCCGTTGAACCATGGTTTGACGGTGTGCTGGTCGGAGGACGGTACATCCACGAGGTGATTGAGCATCATTGAACGGACGTGACTGGACACGACTTCCTGCGCGAGCTGATCGTCATTGTTCGACTGCGAGCGCGCGGAGAAGATCGTCCAAGACAACACACCAGACAACGCCACAATCACCATCGCTGCAATCGCAAGCCAGCGCTCAGATGAGAACGTCTGCGGGTGGGCGTCAGATTCAATCTGTTTCTCGATTCTTCTCTTGAGCAGCTCCGGCGCATGAAAGTATTGTGCGCCTCCTTGCACGAGGGCGCGCACATTCGCGTGGCCCTGCTGGTCCGAGAGGCACGTCTCACATTCACCCAGATGACTTTCAATCTCCATAGTGGGGACGAGACCCAACTCTCCATCGATATAAGCATGTATTAGTTCCTGAACTTCTTCGCACGTCACAAATTGATAGACCACCTCACGGGAGTGATTATTCCCCGTTTAGCGGCAGGGAATATCTTTCAACAGGCCGAAGTCTGGACAGACAGAAAACGAACATTGGAGGTTGGAAGGATGCTCAAAAGATCGAAACTAATCTTTACGTTGATAGTGGCTCTTATTATCTGTGGTGTAGCTGTTAGAGGCCGTACTCCTGGTACAAATCCGAATGAGGTCGTCATCGCAAACTTCTCGTTCGAACCAGCCACACTGACGGTAAAAGCCGGCACAACGGTGACGTGGGTCAATCGCGACGACGAACCACATACGGCGACCGCTACCGACAAGCGTTTCAACTCGAAAACTCTCGACACCGGCGATCGCTTCTCGCAGCAGTTCGACGCGCCCGGTGTTTACAACTACTACTGCGCGCTACATCCCCATATGACCGGAAAAATAATCGTCAAGTAAGTTGAGGTGCAATGATGTCTGATAATTTACCGCGCCGCAGTTTTCTCAAATGCATGGCGTGGGCAGGAACTGGAATTGTTTGGGCCATGAATGGAGGCGTGCTCAGCTCGAGTGAATTGGCTCTGGGCGCGAAACGGAAATCGCGGTTCAACTTCGTCCAGATCAGCGACAGTCATATCGGGTTCAATAAGGATCCAAATCACGATGTGACGAAGACGCTTCAGGAGGCAGTCGATAAGGTCAATGCACTCGCCGATGAACCGGCGTTTGTGATTCACACCGGCGACGTTACGCATCTTTCGCGCGCTGAGGAGTTTGATACCGCGGCGCAGGTTCTCAAGGGACTCAAGACAAGCAAGGTGTTTTTTGTCCCCGGCGAGCACGATGTGTTTACTGATGAAGGGCAACTCTATCGCGAGAGATTCGCGCGCGGAACTCAGGGTCAGGGCTGGCAAAGTTTTGACTATGAGGGTGTGCATTTCGTCGGGCTCGTGAATGTTCTGAATCTGAAACAGGGAAGTGGAACGGGACTTGGCGGCAACGGGTTTGGGCAGTTGGGCCAGGAGCAGTTGGCATGGCTCAAGAATGATGTTAAAGGGTTGTCGAGTAGTACGCCTGTCGTCGTGTTTGCGCATATTCCGTTATGGACCATTTATCCGGAGTGGGGGTGGGGTACAGACGAGAGTGAGCAGGCGCTTTCGTATTTGAAGCGGTTTGGATCGGTGACGGTGTTGAATGGACATGTGCATCAGATCCTGCAGAAGGTGGAGGGGAGTGTTGTGTTTCATACGGCACGCTCCACGGCGTTTCCGCAGCCCGCGCCAGGGACGGCGCCTGCGCCTGGGCCGATCAAAGATGTTCCGGCGGACAAGTTGCGGAGTATGCTTGGGTTGAGGGATGTTAGTTATGTTGCAGGCGGAAATCAGTTAGCAGTCGTGGATTCAACGCTAGTCTAAGCCGCGGATTTGCGCAGATGAACGCGGATCAGCGTTCATCCGCGTCGATCCGCGGCTAAACAAGGTGATGGATATGAAGTTTGCGAGGGTGGTGTTTCTGGTGGCTGGGGTTTATGGCCTGCTTGTGCTGGTGCCGCAGTTTTTTCTCGAGTCAATGATCGGGCGGGATACGCCGCCGCCGATTACACACCCGGAATTCTTTTACGGCTTTCTCTGCGTCGCGGTGGCGTGGCAGGTCCTGTTCCTCGTGCTTTCGCGAGATCCCGTCCGATATCGCCCGATGATGATCCCGGCAATGCTCGAGAAGATCGGTTTTCCGATCGCCGTCGTAGTCCTTCATCTGCAGGGTCGTCTGTCGCCAACGATCTTCGCACCCGCCGCTGCAGACCTAATCCTATTCGTGTTATTTGTTTTGTCGTACGTGAAAACGCGCTAGGCTCTTCTCTGTGCGATCTTGCCACGCTTTCGCCTTCTGCGACCGCGCAATCTCCAACGACGTCTTAAAACACTCTTCGGCTTCAGCGTCGTCTCTTCCCACCAACAACTCGCCTTTCAGACGATAAAGCTCAGCTTCGTAATACCGCTCACCCTTACCGAGCACCATTAGTATCGCTTCGTTCAGCGCATGCAGTGCCGCTTCCGCTTGATTCCCTTTCGACAAAGCCAGCGCCAGCAACGCTAAAAAATGCGGACGGACCAGCGACGTACTGGTTGCATCCATAGCGGCAATCGCATCCTGTATCTCGTCGATGGCCTCTTCCACATGGCCCTGTTCGCTCAACGTCCAGCCATGCATCGCGCTTCCCATCGCTTGATACATCACGAGTCCATGTTGCGACGAAGTTTCAATCGCGGCTTCAGCATACTGTTGGGCCATCATGTGATCGTCACACATCTGATACAGACCCGCGGCGAAGAAGAAAGCGTGCGCTAACCCTTGCGGCTCCCCTAAGTCGCGCGCCAACGCCAGCGCTTCGTCGATCTGATTTACAGCCTCATCAGATCTTCCGAGACACCAAAGCGCCCACGCAGCAAAACAGGCCATCGCGACACCCGGATTCAGAGCGTAGAAAAAAGAATCGTCGCGGTGTGCCTCAGGATCATAAAGCGCGAGTGCCTTCTCGAAGTGCTCGAGAGCCAGCTCGAAGTTCCCGAGGTGCATGTTCGTGATTTCCAACGCCCAGTGCGCGCGCAAAGTGATTCCCGCGTAAGGCAAACGCTCGCCGAGTTTGAGAAATTCTTCCGCAAGCCGGCGAGCAGTATCCAGCTCCGCACTCAACGTATGGAACGTCCACAATCCCCAGAACACTTCGGAAACATCCGGCGAGTCGCCCAACTGTTCATAGAGTTCGCGAGCCCTCATGTAGACGCGGCCGACATTCGGCGACGCGTAGCCTTCAATCGCGATCAACGGCACGCCGAGAGTTAGGTGCAAACACAGCGCTTCGTTCAACGTTTCGCGCGTCTCCGGGAGCCTCTCGATCAACTCGATACCACGATGAGCGAGGTTCACTGCTTCCTGATACGCAAAGCGGCGGACCGCGTTGTTTGCTCCCTCTTTAAAGTAATGTGCGGCGCGCGTGTAATCCCGTCCCCGCTCAAAGTGCATGGCGAGTTCAACGGAAATCTCGACAGCACGATTGCCGTAAACTTCCTCGCCGCGTTCGGCTATTAAACGATGAATCCTTACGCGCCGGCCCACCGGCAAACGCTCGTACAAAACGTTCTGATACAAAGCGTGGACGAAGCCGAATCGCGTCACCACTTCGCCCGTCGGTAATTCCTGTGCGCCACACTCCTTAATGTATTGCCCCTGCCGCGCGAGCTCGTTACACCGTGCTTCTACGACTCCCGGGTCCTCTTCGAGACCAGCCGCGAGCGCAGGAGTGGAAAACTCGACTCCGGCGACGCTTGCGGCCTCGAGAGTTCTTTGCATGTCAAGTTCGAGATGATCCACATGCCGTTCGATCATCTGTTTGATGTTGTCAGGCACGCCGACTTCGATATTGGCGATGTCAACTCCCAATTCCCAGGTTGACTCGTGCAGAACGATCAGTCTGTTCTCGAGCAGGTAGTTGACCGAGTTCACCATGAACAACGGATTTCCATCAGTGCGATGGTGAATCAAACTGGCGAGACCCGGCGGAAAACGATTCCCCGGAAACATGACGGTCAAATAATCAAACACGGCACTCTCGCTCAGGTATTCAAGCGGCACTTCGCGGCATAATTGCTTCGCCATCAACTCCTGCTTGACCGCTCTCAGCGGATGACCAGTCGCCGTCAGCTCCGCGTCGCGATAAGTGCCAATCACGAGCAGGTGCGCACGTTCGCGCTGGGTCGCGAGATACGAGATAAGATCGAGTGTTGAGTAGTCGCTCCAGTGCAGGTCTTCGAGAATCAGCACGAGAGGCACGTCGGCGGTGAGTGCGTCCAAAGCTTCGCCCATCTCGCGCAGCATTCGTTCGCGCGTTGCGCCCGAAACTTCCTTGCTCAACAGCTCGCGGTCTGCGGGAGTCAATAAAGAAGGCATCTGCAGCAGCCACATCGGCGCATGCGTGCGGACAATCTTCGCAACCTTTTCCTCGTTGCGACACAAACGTCCGATCGCTTCGAGAACCGGTAAATAAGCTTCGCCGGTTCCGTACTGCTCGAGACATTGACCCCGTCCGACACGAATACTTCCATCGCGTGGAATCGTCCGTGCGAACGCGTCGACCAGTGAAGTCTTTCCGATACCAGCTTCGCCAGTGACGAACACGATCTGACGTTGTCCGCGCAGCGTCCGGCGCAGGCGGCGTTGTAATGTACCCAACGCGTCCTCACGTCCCACCACACCGGAGTAGATCGAGAATGCGCCGGAAAGGAATGTGCCGGATGGCGAGTCGTCTTGCACGACTTGTTGCTTCGGTGGCGCCGGTTTCGGTGTTGCTACCTCTCCGATAAAGCGATAACCGCGCCGGTGTGAGGTCTCAATAAACCGCGGCGACTTTGGATCGTCATCCAGCGCCTCTCTTAACTGGCGCACAGTGACCTTAAGAACCGCATCGCCCACGAAGGTCTCAGGCCAAACGGCGTTCAATAGTTCTTCCTTGGTGACGAGTTGTCCGGAGCGATTCAGCAGGTAATTGAGGACAGCGAAAGCCTTGGGCCGGATCTTGATCTCTTCCGAACCTCGCCACAGACACTCATTGATGAGGTCGAGGGAGAAGCGGTCGAAGGCTATAAGCCTGTCGGTTGGGGTCGGACTCACTGACGTTACCGAATAATTACCAAACGTTTATGACAAGCCATATGTAATTGGTCCATTGTGCTCTTCTACCCTTCTCTGTGCAACCTCTGCGTTCTCTGTGGTTCTGTGGTTATGGTTGGATGGACGTTTTCCACCACAGAGACACAGAGAACGAAGAGGTTGCACAGAGAAATACCACAGTAAGAACCAATCTCTCTGAAGCATTCTCGAGTGCTTTGGGTGTCTCACTGCGGCTCCGATCTGAAAAACATTACCGCACAATTACCGGAAGTTTATGACTACTGAGCCTGGGGTTCTCTATGCTCACGCGTGTTTTAAGACGCAGAAAGGGACAGCCAGGGAAAAACATTTTGGATTTTGCACTCTGTTAAGTCGGTGTTGGGCACCCTGGTGGAGGATTAAAGATGAGTAAACGAAGTTACGAACTAGCCCGTCGACTGGAACTGGGCGCACTTGCCCTCGAGGCTTTTGCGAGTTCGCTCACTGAATTCGAATGGCAAAGCCGTATTCCCGGCGATGGACGAAAAATCGGAGTAGTCGTGCATCACGTCGCGAGTGTGTATCCGCTCGAGATTCAGTTGGCCCAATCATTAGCGAAGGGCCAGCCAATCGAGGGGGTCACTGGTGAAGTGGTCAACAAGATGAACGCCGCACACGCGAAGGAGTTCGAGGGCGTGTCGAGGGAAGAAACGATCGAATTGTTGAGAAAGAATAGCGCCGCCGCAGCAGCTGCGATCAGAACGCTGTCTGACGAGGATCTCGATCGCGCGGCGCCGGTGTCGCTCAACGCGAACGCACCGCTTACATGCCAGTTCATTCTCGAAGATCACGCTGTACGACACAGCTATCACCACCTGGCACGCATACGCGCTGCCTTGCAGGAGAGAACGCTGGCCAAGTTAACGGCCTAAACGAGTTAGCGGTGAACGATTCCGCCAGAAGCCATGAACTTTGAAGAAGCAGTGATGCCGCACATGGATGCGGCCTACAACCTGGCGCGTTGGTTAACGCGTAATGACGCCGATGCCCAGGATATGGTCCAGGAAGCATACCTGCGGGCACTCAGGTTCTTTAGCGGCTTCCGTGGCACTGACGCGAGAGCATGGTTGTTAACCATCGTGCGAAACACCTGCTACACGTGGTTGAGAAGGAATCGATCACCGGAACTCTCGTGCGATTTCGACGAGGTCGTGCAGGCACGAGAGGCGGAAGGGCCTGATCCCGAGACGGAGCAGTTAATGAAGGCTCAGGCCCGGATCGTCAATGAAGCAATTGAAAAACTGCCAATCGAGTTTCGTGAGGTGGTGGTTCTGCGAGAGCTGGAGGAACTCTCATACAAAGAGATCGCGGTTGTACTGGGAGTTCCGATCGGGACCGTCATGTCGCGTTTGGCGCGTGCGCGCAAGCGACTCATGTTGTCGCTACAGGGAGATAACAAATCCGATTTGCAATCGGTGTCGTCCGTGGCCGGAATAATTGGACCACCCCCACGGTACATAGAGTGAACGGTTCATCAAGAAAGGATGAGGAGATTTATCATGAATAGAACAGTCGTAAAAGGATTCATCACAGCCGCATTAATCGTGGCGGCTATTACCGTTGCGGGCGTATCCGCGCAGGCTCAAAGCTTACAGTACAAATTAACCGTAGACATTCCATTCGATTTTAAAGTGGCCGACCAGACACTGCCGGCCGGCAAATACTCGATTGGCCGTAGTCAGGAGACCAGCGGAGATACGGTTCTGCAAATCAGAAGCATCGATGGGCAGTCGACCACAAATCGTTTCAGCATACCCATCGTCACATTCAACATGAAGAATCGAGGCGAGCTGATTTTTCACCGTTACGGCGATCAGTATTTCCTGGCAGAAGTTTGGCCGGCGGGCGGCGGAACGGGACGAGCATTTCTCAAGACGCGCGCCGAACGCGACCTCGAGAAGAATGCTCGTGACAATAAAGTCGCAGCAGTGAAGGCGCCAAAAGCAGAGGTAATCACGCTGGTGGCAGCTCAGCAGTAAATGTTTGCAGATTCGATAGGTGAGTGAAAAGTGATTACCGATCGAAATGTGGAACTCGCGGCATCCGGCGACATGGCAGCGTTCGAAGAGGTTTATCGAACCTACCATCGCCGGGTCTACGCTCAATGCCTGCGTATGACGCGGAGCGTAGCGGAGGCGGAAGACCTGACGCAGGAGGTCTTCATTCAACTCTACCGCAAGTTGGGGACATTTCGCGGTGACTCATTGTTTACTACCTGGCTTCACCGGCTGACGACGAACGCAGTGCTCATGCACTTTCGCAAAGTCGCTGCGAGACCGGAACTAGCAACCGATGATGCCGAGACGCTGAGCAGCTTTGCCGGCCCAGCACCGAATCACAACAACAGTTCAGTTATCGATCGCATTGCTTTAGAGGAAGCCATCCAGCAATTGTCACCCGGTTATCGAGCTGTGTTCATCCTTCATGACATGGAGGGCTACGAACATCACCAGATCAGCCAGATGCTCGGCTGCGCGGTGGGTACTTCCAAATCGCAATTGCACAAAGCGCGAATGAAGCTTCGTCGTCTGCTCCGTCCTAGAAGACGTGCCGCTTTCCCGCGTGTGATGGAGCAGCATGAGCAGGCAGCAGTTACAGGTAGCAAGCTGCTACTGCAACCTGCGACTGCTTGCCTGCAATAGCCCGGCTGAACGCGCTTCTCTGTGCAACTTTGGACAGGATTTACAAGATTTTTTCCAAGATGAACATGTAAATCCTGAGAAAATCCTGCTAATCCTGTCCAAAGGTTGCACAGAGAAATCAACCTCCCCTTAATTAAAATCTTTCACTTGAATTCAAGGAGTTTATCGTCGTGACAAGAGTTAGTTTTAAACTACTGACCATCGCTCTGGTGACTCTCGCCATCTCCGCCAGCGCTTTTGGTCAAACGAGCAAGGGGTTTTTCGTCGGGAATGTTAGCGATCAGAACAGCGCCGTCATTACAGGTGCTGAGGTGAAGATCACCAACGCCGGTACGGGTATCACGCGCGTGACTACCACGAATGCCGAGGGCGGCTTTCGGTTTGATGCTATCGATCCCGGAACCTACAGAATTGAAATCAGCCAATCGGGATTCAAAACGATCACGCGCGATGGTCTGATTATCTCTGCGGCCCAGACTACTTCCGCTAACTTTCTCCTCGAAGTAGGTACGCAGACGGAAATGGTCGTCGTGACGACCGGAAGTGAAATCGGTCTTCAGTCGCAGGATGGAGCTCGCGTCAACACGCTCAGCAAACGAGAAATTACCGACTTGCCGACGCCCGCCCTTAATCCCGCAAACATCGTGTTCACGCTGCCGGGTGTTGTCGATCCCGGTCCACTCGCCGGCGGTTTCGTTCAGGGAACAGAGTTTTCCGTCAACGGACTGCGCGCGCGTGCGAACAACCAGTTGATTGATGGATTGGATAACAACGACAACTCCATAGCGGGACAGTCGTACATTCCGATCCTGCGCGATGGTTACAGCCAGGTAGCCGTGTTGTCGTCAGATTACTCCGCCGAGTTTGGGCGTGCGGGTGGCGCAATCGTAAACGTGGTAACACGCAGTGGCTCGAACGAGTTTCATGGCTCGGCTTATGATGTAATCAACAACAGTGCTTTCAATTCGCTGACTGCTAGTCAAAGAGCTGACGGCACGAAAAAACCGGTCCTGACTGAAAACACATTCGGATTTTCATTTGGTGGTCCCATCAAGAAAGATAAGCTTTTCTTCTTTGGCACGTACCAGCGCGATCTGGTTCGCTCAGGTACGGATGCAACTGTACGCGTCCCTACGGCAGATGGTTTTGCCAAGCTTCGCGCATTGTTTCCAGCCGGCACCAATCCAAATCTCGATCGGTACTTAAACATTGTCGGAAATCTGCGCGGGCAACGTGAGATCTCGTCTGTGTCTCTCGGGGACCGGCGGCCTGACATCGATTTCGGTGAAACGAACATCAGCAGTACCCAGCCGGTAACTGACGATCAGTTTCTTACTCGTGTTGATTGGACACCGACCTTGAAAGACAGTCTCTCGTTCCGTTACGTCTACGATAAGCAGGCGTTCAACAACCAATTTCCCACTTCTGCCTCGGGCGGCTCGCCGTTTCCGGGATTTGAAGTTGATGTGCCGAGTCTCGTACAGAACTTCTATTTCAATTACACGCGTAACCTGTCGACGCGAGTCGTGAATGAAGCGCGTTTTGGTTACGGAAGATTCGATGTGACCTTTGGCGCGCGCGATCCTCAGATCCAGGCGTCGGGTCCCGTCTTCACGTTCAGTGGTGCTGGTTTGGGCCAGGGCATCACGGGTGTCGGGTTGCCATTTGTCTTCCCGCAGGGCCGGCTCTTCAATAACTACCAGATACAGGACACGCTTTCGTACACCGCTGGTAACCATACCTGGAGGTTTGGAGCTGACCTGAATATTCAACGCGCTTCGCAGGCGATACCTTTCAACTCGCGTGGCGTGCTGACGTTTGCCGGCGGCGGTGGTTTCAACGCTTTTGGAAACTTCGTCGATCAGTTTTCAGGTCGTGGCGCAGGTGGCGCGAGCATTCAATTCGGCAGTCCGGTGATTGTGCCTAACGCTTTCTACCAGAATTACTTTGTGGAAGACGCGTGGCGCGTCAAACCGAATCTGACTTTGACGCTGGGACTGCGTTACGAGAATTACGGTACGCCGTTCAATGCGATTGCTTTTCCAGCCTTTGCCGGTTTCGACAAGGCCGTTGACACTGTTGCTCGCCAGGAACGCGACAACAACAATTTCGCACCGCGTTTCAGTTTCGCCTACTCGCCGCAGTTCGGAAAGAAATTCTTCGGTGAGAACAAGACTGTCATTCGTGGCGGATTTGCGGTCAACTATGATTTCTTCTTCAACAACATTCTGGCAAATACTGCAGCCACCGTTCCGAATTCGTTTGGTGTGACCAACTTCGGAGCGTCGTTGGATCCCGGTACGGATCCGCGCGGTATCGCGAACTTCGGAACCGGATCGTTGCCGACGACGGGTACACCCGATCCGTTTGCAACTGTCAACACGATTCCGACCAACCTCGTCAATCCACAAACGTACGTATACAACTTTGGTATTCAACGTGAGTTGCCATTCAAGCTCATCGGTGATGTAGCCTATGTCGGCTCGCGCGGAACACGTCTCTTTATCAACGAGCAATTGAATCCGGGTGTTGGTGGTTTCGATACGCTCGTCAGGGCATTTCCGAATCGTGGCTCAGTCGTGTCACGCACGAATGGTGGCGATTCGACTTACAACTCTCTGCAAGCACGACTCGATCGTGGATTCAGCAGCGGTTTGTTGATGCGGTTTGCTTACACGTATTCAAAATCTATTGACGACGTGAACAGCGAAGTGTTTGTGACCACGGGTGGCAGTAGTGTGGGATCTGATCCGAACAATCGTCGCACCGATCGGAGTGTCTCGTCGTTTGACGTGCCGCATCGATTTGTAGCGACGTTCATTTACGATTTACCGAGCCTGGGTAGATCAGGGTTCGTTCACAACGTTCTGGGTGGCTATTCGGTTGCCGGCACGTATCGCATCCAGTCCGGGAACGTGCAGTCGCCGTTTGTCGGGGGAATCGATCTGAATGGTGACGGAAGCGCCACAAACGATCGGCCGCAGGTTAGCAATCCAAATGCGCCGGCAAACTCGGTCGCTATATCGAACTTCTTTACCGGTCTGGAATCGCCTACCGGTTTCACGGATCTGAACGGCAATCCGGTAGATCCTGCGAACGTGCGGTTTCAGGTTGATCAGAAATTCAGGTCAAGTCTGGCGGGCCGAAA
>JBKPPU010000046.1:0-43990 GCA_046733695.1 Acidobacteriota bacterium | reverse complement strand
GCGTGTAGACTGCTCCAGTCGGATTATTCGGATTAGTAAAAAGTAGTATGCGACTCTTCCACGTAATACTTTGTCTAAGCTGTTGCGGCGTGAGCTTGAAATTATTTTCCGCACTCGTTTGAATGATCTTGAGCTTGCCGCGGCCTTGCGCAACGATGTGAGGAAACGCGAACCAGAACGGCGCGGGGATCAAAACCTCTTCATCGCCGATGGTATCGAGGATGTTGTAAAGAGCCTGCGAAGCGCCGTAAGTGATGATGACGCTGCCCTCTTTGGGGTAGCCATAATCCTTGGCGACCTTCTCACGCAGGGCACTGAGCCCAATCGTCGCCGGATACGAGAGTTCGTCTTTGGCTGCTTCGACCGCTTTGATAATCGCTTCTCGCACCTTGGGGTGCACCGGAAACTTCGGCGCACCGGTATTGAGTGCTATTCCACTCGGGCCGAGAAGTTTTGTGCTTTCCGGGGCTTGCAGACGCGAAAAGAGCTCGGTGGGGGATTGTGACATGAAGGATCTCGCTTTCAGGTTTAGGATTTCAGAGTCTCTATTCACAGATTCTAAAAGAATCTGCGTAATCTGCGGATTATGCTCCGAATTGTTTTAAATGATGGTCGGCGTGCTTGTACGTGACCACACCCCACTCGCGCCAGGTTAGTGGTCCAAAGAGCGGATGATTCGGTCCGGCGCCATCGCGAGGGCCCGTTCCGAGTCGCTCGATCAGTTCCAGGAGCGCCGTGCGCTCTTCTTCAATCGATGCCGCAGCGTCGGGCTTCAACCTGGGCGCAGTCGGTGCACCCTTCGGGAAGGGAACCACGTACAGCAGAAGATGCTTGAACGGAAACACTTGAAACACACGCTTGTTTGCCGAAGGAACCTCCATCTCGCCGAGGGCCATGAGTGCCGAGAGATGAAGATGCTTCAGCATGCGGGTTACGTCCAGCGTGCCCCATCGGCGAGTGGATGAACTCGACAACGATCGTACTCTGCTGGTGATCGCAGCACGGTCAGTCTCGTTGAGAATCGAACCCATACGTCACACTCCTTTCAACACCAGGACGGCAATTTACTTCTCTTCGTCCGCCTTTTTGCAGTACGGGAAGAGAAACCTGAGTTTGATGTCTTGCATGTCGCGCGTTATCTCCAGAGACATCGTTTTGGTTCCAAGGTCGGGCACATACCCCCCGTTCACTTTAAGCAACTTGTCGAATTCCGGGCAATTAACATACGCACCTTGGTGCGTGTACATGAAACCACGCAAGGTTCCTTTCAGACCTTCAAGGACCGTCAAAGTGAAACGGCCCTGATCGTCTGTTTTAGTGTGTACTTCGCCATCGAAGCCTTCCTTGACTTCGCTGGCTCTGAACTCGACGAATTCGCCCGCGACCGGTTTGCCGTCAGAGTATTGCAGCACGCCCTGAAGAGTTTTTCTGTTCTCCTGTGCAGGGATGTGAATGTCGTAGTCTTCCAGATTTGCGCTTTGCGTGATGGCCAGGACGGTGGCCTTGTCTTTTTCAAATACACCCGGAAAGTACGCGGTTGGAAATGGCTCATCGCTACTGATCTTACCTTCGCGATTTAACACAATCAGGTATTCGCCGGGCGGTATTTCTTTCAATTCGTAACGGCCGTCTTTGTCAGTGCAATCAAAGATATCAGACCTCGCAGTTAGTGTGGCTTTGGTTGCGAGATCCAAACAAACGTTCGGAAGCACGCGGCCGTCGGCTCCGAAGACTCTGCCCGCTATGCGATTGTTTGAACTCAGAACGAAGGACATCGAAGCACAGCTCTTGTCTTTCAGTATCAACTTGACGTTCTTACGATCTGAATAATCAACATCTCCGGCCTGCATGGGAAAACGAACTTTCAGCCCCACTGGAATCTCAGGAACAACCGAGTATTTGCCGGGTGGCAAACCATAAACCTCGAAGACTCCGTTCTTATCGGTGTACGCTTCGTATTCTTTACCTTCGCCTTTGATCTTTATCGTTGCTCCGATGATGTTTTTGACGTGTGTAAATCCTTTGCCGGGCTCGTCCTCGTAATGTTTAAGCTCTCCCGAGAGCCTGGTTGTTGACGCGGATTTGGGTAGCCCCTGCAAATAGAGAAGATCGTCGGGCGCATTTTCGATCAGCGTGCTCCGGTCGCAGGCACTGATGCCCCATGTCTTAGTTTCTTTGTTGTAGTAAGCGTAGAACAACCAGCGCTGGCCTTCCTCATAGACGCGGTCGCAGGAACTTCCTTCGGTGCGAAAGACGACTTCTGGTTGGGCCATGCCTTTGAAAGATTTTTCAACCTGCATGTGAGCAACTTGCCCAACCGGGTACTCTCTACCGTCGGCGGCTTTCGCCTTGTTAGTGACGACGCCTTGCACCACGCCGATGAAAACAGCGTCGGCGGCCTGGTAAGACTGACACACGCTTGGAGAACCAGCACAACTACACGCATAGATCGTGGGCGCGCTAAGAAACAGGAGAGCGAGGGCGAAGACTGGGAACAGTGTTTTCATTGACTTTGTCGAGGTGAAATCACGCCACTGGATTGGGTCGATACTCTCCGGTTCCAGCCATCAATCCCGCCAACGGCAGTTGGGGGGTACTTCAGGTCCTTTCTATAACACACATTTCTAATTGAGTCTCTAATCCCGCCCACGGCAGTGGGCGGATATTTCAAGTCCTTTCTATATCAAAACTGTTAAGGAGCGTTAAATCCCGCCGACGGAAGTTGGCGGATTGTTCAGGTACGACCTATTCATCGAGCACGATAAATAGCACGGACCTGAAATATCCGCCCACTGCCGTGGGCGGGATTAGAGACTCAGTTAGAAATGTGTGTTATAGAAAGGACTTGAAGTATCCGCCCACTGCCGTGGGCGGGATTAAAAGCCATCGAGAGTTGAACGCGAACTTCCGCGGGTGGATTATTGGCCGACCTTCAAGGACGCGATTGATGACGGAAGTGAGGCCCGTCAGGTGGTTAGCTCAGGTGGTGTCGAAGTTTCGCAAGAAACGCTTTCCGTTCTTCAAGACCGTTTGTGCCACCGTTGATCTTTTGTGTGATGGTGACGATCTTCCCCTGGTCGGCAAGGGGATTCAAATTGTTATCGCTCCACTCCTTTAGTGCCGGCTTGAGAATGTGTTCGCGAACAGTCACGAGCTCCGGATTGTTTTCGAAGTCCAGGCCAAACGCGAGACCGAACCTCCGATGTGCTCCCCGTCCCGTCGTTTGGAAAAATCCGTTGCCACGGTAACGGAACCCATCTCCAGGCTGGTTGTTTCCAAGCTCATGCGATTTTGTCGGGTTGCCGAGCCCGTATACACGCTCAGCAAGTGCCTCCTCTTTGTGCGCGAAACTCGGTGCTTCGGAGGGTTTGATCTTTGCCGAATGCTGACCGACACCAAATATCTCCAACATCCGTTGCACTGAGTAATTCATGCTCTCTCGCAATACCGTGAACCCACCAGTCTCCTGCATCGCCTGGGCTATGAAATGACTCATCCGGACAGGAGTGGTAATTCCATGAGCTTCGAACAGGGGACCGCCTTCACGAATCGCATCGAGATAGACGCTGCGCGCACCCGGCGATATCTTCTTTATCGCGGTCACGGTTTTCTCCAGGAGAGTCGACATGTTAGCCGGCTCGCCTTCAGGAACCATCAGAGTATTGTTACTGAAGCCCTCGACGACAGCGTTGTCCACCGTCGTTCTGATTTGCCACCAGGCCGGTTTTTCCGTTTCCGCAAGTTTTTCCACGACTTGACCGTTGGGCAACAAAACCTTTTGCGTCGCTTCGCTGACCTCCGGTGCTGACCTCAACCACATGCCATTGACATTGTTAACTCGAAATCTTTGTTGTGCCATGGGTTCCTCCTTAAATGTATATGGTGGATTGCAGGCTTTTCGTTTCGCGATATCGTTTGCGTTAATATGGCTGGCCAAAAACAACGAGGAGAGAGCATGGAGCGTAAAGTTGCGAGCGATTACCCGCAGGAGTTATTGGACCTTTTCCACGAGTACCAGCACGGTGACATCAGCCGCCGCACTTTCCTGGACCGGGCCGCAAAATTCGCGGTTGGCGGCCTCACTGTCACGGCAATCTTTGAGAGCCTGAGGCCAAACTACGCCTGGGCGCAGCAGGTCCCGCCCGACGACAAACGCATCAAGGTGGGTTACGAAACTGTGCAGTCGCCGGAAGGGAACGGTTCGATCAAAGGCTACCTGGCGCGCCCCGCAAGGAGTGGAAAGTTACCGGCTGTGCTTGTAATTCACGAGAACCGCGGACTCAACCCTTACATCGAGGATGTCGCGCGGCGTCTTGCGCTTGCCAATTTCATAGCTTTTGCCCCGGATGGTTTGACCTCTGTCGGCGGTTATCCGGGCAGCGATGAAAAAGGCGCAGAAGCTTTTCGCAAGGTCGACGGAAAGAAGATGACCGAAGATTTTGTTGCGGCGGCGAAATGGCTCAAAGCGCGATCGGATTCCACACGCAAACTCGGCGCGGTCGGTTTTTGTTTCGGCGGTGGCATGGTCAATCAACTAGCCGTGCGACTCGGTCCGGATCTGAATGCAGGGGTGGCGTTTTATGGACGACAAGCGGGGACGGAAGACGTGCCGAAGATCTCCGCGCCGTTGTTGCTGCAGTACGCCGGCAACGACCAGCGAATCAACGAAGGCATTCCTGCTTACGAGGCAGCACTCAAGGCCAACAAGAAGGTGTATCAGGTTTACATGTACGAAGGTAAACAGCACGGCTTTCACAACGACACGACACCGCGCTACGACGAAGAGTCAGCGAAACTAGCCTGGTCGCGCACGTTGGAATTTTTCAACAAGCACCTGCGCTGACGAAAGTAGTGCTCAAAAACTTAGTTATCCCCGAAGTCGGTACTCACATACGGGACAAACCGCGCAGTTGGGCCAAACGTTGAACATCACACACTAGTGTTCGCCATTTCTCTGGTCTTTACCAGTTACTAAGCGTTGTTTGAACCAAAGCTCGTTTCTGCGCCTCGCTTCCGTTCTGCATCGTTTCTTTGTCGCTGTCGGAATGGTTGCGACGGAGCTTTACACGTTTAACGACGGTATCTTCCGGGTGACTTTCGTCAGACTCCCAAAACGTGCCGTACCCTTGTTCAATGACGTCGCCAGGATCATCAAAAACTGCTTCTCCCAATCCAGGCCGCCACGCGCTCGAGGTAATATCGAGACGCCGGCACTTTCTTACATAGACAATCCTATTCTTCTCAAGGCGCGCTGCTGCGCTCATCAAGTTCGCTGTCTGAGAGCCATCGGGGGCGTAAGCCTTACCATGGAGTTGGACCGAGCCATAAGTTTCTTCGAACTCGATGAAAAGAAAAGCGAGATGGGGCGCTTCGTTTCCCAACTGAATACGTTCCCACCACGTGCCTATTATGCGCTCGCCAAAGCGTCGCATGGCCGCTTGCGTAGATCGTTCAACCTCATCAAGCTTCGGTATGCTGGGTAAGTCCTTCATCGCCTGGTGAATCGCTGTGGCTATCCGACTACAAGGAGAGTCGAGCGCGCTCTCAATATCAGCAGTGCCTGAGAAAGAGAATTTTGCCGGCTCGATGCCGTCCAGGTCGCTCGGAAGTTTCAGATCGCGATCGTGACGCTGTAACAGGAAGCGACCCAATCGCCCGAAGAATCCCGGAGGTTTCAGATCGCGATCGTGACGCTGTAACAAAAAACAGCGTTCGCGACCCAATCGCCCGAAGAAGAGCCCTAGTTCGAAAATAACGTTGTCACGGGGCGACCTTCTCTTAATCTCGCGGCTGTCTGTAAGGTCATCTGGCGTGAGGACAAGCACCGCAAAATCTGAATCAAGCAATAGCTGCTCGAGCGACTCTATATACGTCTTTGTCAGTTGAAACTGTTCAGGCCAGGGACTCACCTCAGCAACTCCTGCCAGTTTTCCCTGCAACAATGTGTGCGCCGAGTTCGCAACGTCGAGTGCTTCCGACGATGACGCAATAAACACTTTAGGATTCGTCATAAGTCATCGCTCCGTTAGCTGGACGTTCTGAGCTAGCTCTTGCTTCCGGCACCCCGCAAATTCATCACCCATCATCAACTCATTGCGATACCAGGCGGCACGATAGTAGCCAAACGGTAGAATGTGCGCCTTACCCGCCTCGAGTTTGTCAGTTAACTGTTTGTGAAGTTTTGGTAAGTCGGTCCAATGGACTGCCGGGTAGTCGTGGTGTTCGAGATGGTAGCCGATGTTGAATGTCGTGAGATTGAAGAACCGCGAACGAAATGTGTTCGAGTGGTTTACGGGAAATAAAGTCGACTTCGGCACACACGACACGTGTTGCACGAACATGCCGGGACCGATGGTCCACGCGTTCGCAAACCATTGTGGCAGCACCCACAAGCCCAAAGCCATGCGCCAATCGATCCAGAAAGGAATCGACCATAACACCGCAAAGATGCACAGCTCGATAATTGCTTTTCGACCGACACCTTTTTGACCGCGCCCCGAAGTGAAATCGCGCCACAGATCTATAGTGCTACGTTTAGGCCAGTGTGCGAGGCAATACCAGAACATATTTTCCGCGCGACCGTCCGGTTTGATTCTCGGCAAAGTCCAGTCAGTTGGTCCAAGCAGGTTTGAATGATGGACCACGATGTGAGCGTGCCACCAGAAAAAGGAAGGCCATCCGGCAGAGAACGTCCAGAACCGGCCAAACCATGTATTCAACCAGTTCAGGCGAAAGATTCGACGGTGCGTGTGATTGTGAAAATTGACGCCCAGATCGATACCGGAACTCCAGCCCAGCATGATTGCTGCTCCACAAATAAACGCCAGGCGTGACCATGGACCAGTGACGTGGATCTTTTCCGGATGCTGATAAAGCCAGAACGCACAGCCGTAAGCAAACAGCGTCACGAGGTGAAAAATTATGCAGTGAATGTCGCCGGGGTGGCTGAGAATTCCGTACGGCCGTTTTTTGTTGCTCAAGTCTTCCATGGTGGAACTCCTAGACAGCGTGTCCAACCCCATACCAGACAACGGCTGCGATAATGAGTGTGACCCACGGTCCCCACCACATTGTTCCAAACAGGATCAAGAGAGTGAGGAAGGGAAAGAAAGAACGTCCGAAAATCCAGCCCAGGTGTGTTGCAAGTTTTTTCATGGTATTGCTCCGTGCGCAGGCGCCGCATTTGCGAGGTTGCGGGTCAGTGAGAGTTCAGCGATCCGTGATGAAAACGGGCGTAGCTTACCACAGATTACAGAGATTGGTTTATGGATTCTGTGTAATCTGTGGATTGACCTCGATGTAGAAGTTGCGATTGACCTCGAACGTTTTGATCTGTTCGGGGAATTCGAGAGTCTGTTGTGCTTCGGTCGGCGTTATCTTCGTTTCCTTGCCGTTGATCAGTACTCGCAGCGGCATTGCGAAACCTTTGACGACGCGTTCGTAGTTAAATGAAAGCGTCTTTCCATTTACGCTATATTTCAGTAACGGAATGTTTGTCGTGCGCAGGTACTGATCGAATAGCTTACTGAGATCCATGCCGGATTTCGTGCTGATATACGACTCAATCTGTTGCGTCGTGACGGTCTGATGCCAGAAATCAGCATTGAGGCCGTGCAGGATCGAGAGCCATTTTGCGTCGTCGCTGATCAATTGGCGAATGGTGTGAAGCATGTTCCCGCCTTTGGGATACATGTCTCCCGAGCCTTGCCTGTTGGATCCGTAGACACCGATGATCGGACGGTCGTTTCTGATGCTGCGACGAGTGCCGATCACGTAATCCTCCGCGTCTTTCTTCCCGAAGTGATATTCGACGAAAAGATTTTCTGAGTAATTCGCAAAGCCTTCGTGAATCCACATGTCCGCGGCGTCTTTCATCGAGATGTTGTTGCCAAACCACTCATGCGCCGACTCGTGAACAATGATGAAGTCGAACTTAAAGCCGACTCCGCAGGCACACGGGTCACGCGCGAGATAACCATTCTGAAACCAGTTGCCATAAGTGACGGAACTCTGGTGCTCCATTCCAGGATATGAAACTGTGACCAGCTTGTAGCCGTCTTCATAGAAAGGATATTTTCCAAACCAGTATTCAAAGGCTTCCAACATGCGGCGAACTTCTTTGAATTGACTCAACGCTGCCTCTTTCTGATGCGGCAGCACCCAGTAGTTGATATCCAGCACACCGCCTTTGCCCTGGTATTTGTCAGTCAGGTTCACATAGTTGCCGATGTTGACGTTGACGCCGTAGTTGTTGATCGGATTTACAACTTCCCAGTGGTAGGTTTTCTTCTTCGCGGCGACATCATGGTCTGTCTTCTTTAAGCGCCCGTTTGAAACGGCAACCAGATTCTCCGGCACGGTCACGCTGATTTGCATGCCGCGATCGGGTTCGTCAGCGCCGTGATCTTTGTTGGGCCACCAGATGCTCGCGCCGATGCCCTGACAGGTGGTGACGATGAAGTGGTTTCCAAGATCGTCGCGTCCCCAGGTTATCCCGCCAACCCATGGTGGATTCTTACTGACGACCGGAACTCCTTCGTAAGAGATTTCGATCTTGTCTTCGACTCCTTTAGCGAGTTCCTTTTCGAACATTACCCAGTAGACATTGCCTTCGCGTTCGAATTTGAGCCGCTCGTTGCCGTGAGTGACTTTTGTGATTGCGAGGGGCGGCTGCAAGTCGATCTGCATCTTGTTTCCGGGTTTTACCGTCTTGAAAGTGATCGTGTTCGATCCTTTCAAGCGTCTGGTTTCGGGTAAGAACTCGACCTGGAGGTGATAGTGCAGCACGTCCCACCACTCGCGTTCAGGCGTCACTGAGCCACGCAGCATTTCCTGACGCGTGACAGGGTCGGTTTGGGCTTGAAGGTAAGCGACGCCGAAGTGCAATTGTAGGCAGATCGCGATCGCAACTAGTTTTAGTTTTGGCATACGACAACTCTTTTAACAAAAGAACAGGATAATTTCGAGGAATTCTACGATTACGCTTGGACCGGGTCAGAACCACCACGCGGTAGCGGGTGGGTGCCGCGCAGCGATCGACGGTGTCTACGACGCACCCTCCCGCTACCGCGAGGTGGTACTGACTGTATCCAAGTGGGAGTTGGGTTACGATGGCGGAGAAGACACAAGCGCGGACGGGCGGTGAGACGGCGCCGGAGCGGTTTCTGGATCGTCATCTCGGTAATGTGGTTCACCTCTTTCTCACATTGCTCGCAGTTCTGATTCTGGTAGCAGCCGGTATCGCGACTGCGGAGATTATCGTTCGGGATTTTCCCCAGCTCTGGCGTGCAGCCAGCGAGTATGAAGCACTGCATTCGATCATTCAGAACCTTTTGCTGGTTGCGATCGCCGCCGAGTTGGCTTTGTTGTTGCTCTTCCACCGCACCAGTGCTGCGATCGAGGTACTCATCTTCGTCATCGCGCGCAAGATGGTCGTGCAGGGAATCTCCGGTTTGGACCTGCTCGCCGGAGTAGCCGCCTTAACCGGCCTGGTAATCGTCCGCTACTTCTTCATAAAGGACCGGAAGATAGAGTAGAATACCGCCGCAAAGCGCCTCAGCAGTGAACCAGATCCAGCCACTAATTGGAGTTAGTGAATGAGATGTCCGATTCCTGTCGCGCTTGTCCTACTCTGTTTTTCAACCACCCTTTCCCAGCCCAAACCTGTGGTCCAGGACAAAGGTAATTTTGGCCTTTTCGTCGTCGACGATTACATCAATCAACACCAATATCTCGAGCAAGAGAATCAACTGCTGCTGATTGGGTCCAGAAACCTTCAACTGCTCGATCTGACAAACTTCAAAGTCGTCGAAACGCGACCCATCGATCTTCCTTACCGCGATCGTCGACCCAATTATCTCGATATGGACTGGCCCATCCGTCCGGACGGACGCTACATGGTATTGCTCGGTTTGTATGCTCTACGTACCAAGACCAAGACAGAAGACAAGCAGGCTGCTTCGATCATCGATTTGCAAACGGGAAAGCGTGCTGCACTGCTTGAGCATCCGGACCTGATCCGCACTGCGACATGGAGCAAGAATGGCAAGGCGCTGATGACGATGGATCACTTCATTATCGACTCTTTTACCAGGGCGCTAAATGTAAGTTTCTGGGATGGCGAAACGTTTGCGCACCGCCACAGTATCACGGTGGAAAACGTAACCTGGACCTATCTGAGCAATGACGGTGACCGTTTCTTTGCTGCGTCGGGTAAAGGGAAGAGCATGTTAGGCATTAAGTATGTGTCTGACGATAATTCTGTCGTCAGAATCTGGAAAACTCGCACAGGGGAGCTGGAGAAGACAATTGCCGTCGGCGACGCCGAGTTTCAACCCAAGACACGGGAAATCGCAATCAGCCCCGATGAAAAATTTCTGTTGATGGTCAAGAAGCACAAGTCGGTTTCGTCGGAGCATCGCCTGCTCGCGTGGGAAATTAATGGCAATGTCACACCAAAATACGAGTTGCGGCCGCAACCAAAGATCGATGACTCGCGTTTAGAGTTCAGCCCGGATGGAAAGTATTTTGCTCTCGACGTCGGCAAGAATTTGCAGATTTACGAAACTGAAACGGGAAAGTTGAAGGTTGAGTTAACGAATGTCGAGTTACCGTCATGGGGTTGGCTGGACAACGAAATACTGGCGAGCGTTGTCTACAAGCAGAAGAATTTTTTCGAGCAGGGCAAGATCCTAAAAGCATTCAGTGCCAACGACGGCAGCCTGCTATTCAAACAACGACTGGAATACGACGTGGTAGAGAGACCGACCTATCCCAGCGAGGGCGAGGAATCGGTGGTCGTCACTGATACGTCGCTTCGGCCACATCCGACTCGCAAGATATTTCTGACGGTCAGCGATCTGTTTGTGAAGATCTACGATTCCGGTACAGGCGCGCTGCTGCAGACAGTTGTGCATCCGTTAATCAAATACGACAAGATGGGCAAGCCGAAGATGACCAACGGAAACACAGTCCTCTCAGCGGACTGGTCGAAAGACGGCAATACGCTGTATGTATTCAGCGCGAATCACACGGCTGTTTCGCTTTGGAAGCTGATCGATTAATAGCTACAGATTTGACGGATAAGAAGAACGATCTGCGTTGATCGTTCTTCCTATCCGTATTATTGGTGTTCACCTGGCTGGCTGTTTCAGGATTTCTGCAAGCGCATTCAAGCGGGTTGAGTCCGCAGCATTCTTGGCGCTGCCGGCGCTCTGCGCTAACGATGGCGCGATGTCTTTGAGTTTCGCCAGATCTTTCTTGTCGATCGCTTGTCGCAGTGCAGCGATTCGATCCGCCGGCAGAGCTTGCGAGCGCTCGAGTTGATCGACGTATGCCTTCGCGACCACGAGGTTTCGCGGCCACTCGATCTTCTGCTGATTCTGCACATTCAACTCAGTCACTCGCACAGTCTTCGCAGCGTCGATTTCGTTCTGCGTGAGAAACTTCGTCGGCGTCAACTCAAAGACGTCGAGGCCGCGGGCGATCTCAGAACCGTAGATGTGACCGTTGTACCAGTACGCCGACCAGTCGCCGCCGAGTATGAGTATGTTTGGATCGATTGGACCGCGATCGAAATACGCAATCTCAACCGGATGATCGGCATCGGTGAAGTCCATGACCGATATCCCACCCTGGTACCATGCCTGCACTTCAATGTCGCGACCGGGGACCGGAACGAGTGAGCCGTTGTGTGCGACACAGTTCTCACTGTCGCCCTGCGCAGATGGCATCTTGTAGTAGCTGGCAAATTTCAGCTTGTTGTCCTGCAAGTGGAAAAGCGCATCAGCGCCCCACTTGTTAGGATCGTTCGCACGGCAGCGCGCACCGAGTCCGCCGCCCCACTCATCAGTAAACACAACCTTCTTCCCGTCGTTCGAAAACGACGCTGAGTGCCAATATGCATAATTTGGATCGTTGACGGCGTCGATGCGCTTCGGATGGGCTGGATCTTTGATGTCCAGCAGGATTCCGTTTCCGGAACACGCGCCGGCAGCGAGACCAAGCGCTGAGTACACGGTGATGTCGTGGCACTGATTGGTGTCCTTCGGTTTGACTTCATCATCCTTGCCGTGTGAGCCGCCATTGCTCAAACCATTCAACGCACCTGTTTGCGCGTTCGAGAAAATCCGTGGACTCGAGACGATTGCCGCATCCTGCGGTTTCGCCAGAGGTACTTTAATCACGTCGATGCGAAACAGCGACGTATTGGGATCTTTGTCGGGCGTCTCATCCGAACAGCCAGCGAGCTCTTCGCTTTGGCGGACAAAAGAGGTTCCCGAGACGTAGATGTAGACGTTGTTCTTGTCATTCGGATCGGTGACGAGAGTGTGCGTGTGAGAACCACGGCAAGTTTGCACTGCCGCAACTTGCGTCGGATTCCTGATGTCGGTGATGTCAAAGATTCGCACGCCGCGGAAACGATCTTTCTGTGCCGGTGGAGGTACAAACTTTTCCTCCTCGCCGGCTGCCGGTGATGGCTGCGGAGGCGCCGGCGGAAATCCCTGCATCCCGCAATCGAGCCTGCCGTTTGCCATTTCGACTGACATGAAGAGCAGGTTCTTGTAAACCGATACGTCGTTCTGTCCACCGGGACAGATCATCGTGGTCAATAAGCTGGCTTTCGTGGGATTGGAAATGTCGTAGATACTCAGACCATAAAAGTTTCCCTGGAACAGATAATTGCCTTGAAACGCAATGTCCGAGTTTGCAAAAGCGAGTTGAGCAATAACCAGCTGAATTCCTTTTGCCTTTGTGTTGTCGCGCGAACGGCCGAGCTGATCGAGTGTCTTCTGAACCTTTGGATCACCTGGATCGTTGGTGCCAAGTTGAAACGCGTCGGGCTTTTTAACCAGGAGGAGGTGTTTGATTCCCATTGCCGCTTCGCCCGCGTCATAAATCCCAGGGCTCAGCTTGGCGCGCGGGTCATTGATGTCTGAGCCCGTCATGCCCGCGGGTAGTGGACCAGCCGGTTCAGGAGCAAATGGATTCTCGTCTTCTTTGGACGGCGTCTTGGCGGCTTCTTGTGACGGTGAAGCTGTTGGCGTTTGTGCCACGATCGCAACTGCAAGACCCGAGCACAAAACAAGAGACGCTAATACTAAACGTAGGGCGATATGATGCATCGTTTCTCCTCTTAGGGGTTCGCACCCAGCATTGTTTGCATAATTTTGATCTCGGCGCGTTGGCCGCTGTCGACATCGGTCGCGAAGTTGAACAGCTCAGCATCCTGGCCCGCGCCCGCACTGTCAAATAATTCCTTAACCATAGTCAGCGCACCATTGTGGTGCTGAATCATGCCCTTCAAAAATAGTTGGTCAAACTCCTGGCCCTTCGCCTTTCGCAAGGCGGTCATCTGCTGTTCGGAAAGCATGCCCGGCATAAGCATCTGATGGCTCGACATGTCCATGCCCGGCATGTGGTGCATCGGCGCCGACATCGGCTCATCCCGCGCCGTCAACCATCGTTTCATAAACTTTATTTCGTCTGATTGCGACCTGCTGATGCGCGCGCCCAGCGAGCGCAATTCTTTGTTTTCCGTGTGGGTGTTGATGAGGGCGGTCATCTCAACTGCCTGCGCATGATGCATGATCATGTTCTGCATGAACTGCGTGTCTGCCGGCGAATGTGGCGGTAATGTGGCGCGCGTCGTGGGGGGTAGCGTGCGCGTGGGCTGACCTGGGGCACCGGGCTGCACGATTACCGGAGTTTGTTGTGTCGCGATCGCCAGGACCAACAAACACACGAAAGTAATGGCTTGCAAATACTTAATCACAGACAGACCTTCACCGCATTCGTTCGGAGGCGCTGAGGAGTTCTATTGGTATGCAACTTATACCGCAAGTTGCTGGTGCTTCAAAATCAGAACATGACTTGGATACGGTCAGAACCACCACGCGGCAGCGGGTGGGTACGCCTTAGGCATGGTCGATTACTCATGCTACGTAGCCTGCGGCGCACCCAGTATCCAAGCACATTTCGTGACTCTAGTGCATGAAGTACGTCCTGGTATCGAACTTGTCGGTAAAATACGAGTTTCGCCATCCGGGTTTTATTTTGTCGAGCAACAGTGCTTCGCCGGCTCCGATCGGGTAGAACGCGACCCTCTTGTACTCCTCGAGTTTTAGCGTCGAGAGCTCGTGCACGATGCCGTCATAAACTTGATTTGAGGCGGCAGTGAAAGTGGTGAAGTCGTTGAGCTTTCGGAACTCAGGAGTGGGCCGGTATTTTGTGGCGGCCCACTTTGCAACCCGATACTCCGTGTATCGCGCGATTCCTTCTTTCCATGTTTGAAATGCGAAGTACTTGTAATCGTCAGGACTCAGGATTCGCTTGATCGTGTAGCGTGCCACAAGGTAATTCGCCATCCGTTCACCGAAGAGCGCCGGCGACTTGGTTGTTATCGCTGCGAGAAGGGAACGCACAAGATCAGAGAATAGGTTTTTGACGACTGGAGTTTCATAAGGAAACGGATAATTGAGCATCCACATACCAGTCTGGTCTCCGCGCGAGAGGTTCAAAGCCTCGGTGTCTTTGAAGAAGTTGGGTTGCGCATCCTGTAGTTGATGGAAATGCTCGTGCATTAACGTGATGACCCACGGCGTCGAGGTTTTGCTGGCGGTGTTTTCGGCCTGGCCGATGACGATCGTTGAGATTCCGCCCACCGCAGGGAAGGTGGCGAGGAGGTTTGTTTGAAACTTCCGGTCACGGTAGAAGACCTCGCTCTTCAGTTTTGTGTCGTATCCGATGGTGGTGAAGTCGTTAGATGGTTGTGGGTGTCGGATCAGGAATTCTTTATCGGGTGTGACAAGTAAGACAGCAAACGGCGCTTTACTCCAGCCCGGCCAGAGCTGGTCGCCCAACTGATCGCCCAGCCTGAACGCCTCAGCCAGTCGCGTCCGATCGATTTCACGAAGGGCGGGTTTGTCTTGACTGAAAGCATTGCCAACAGCCAACAGAAGAATAAAGCTCAGTGCAACTATGATTCTGATCATGTGTATTCCTCGGCACGTACTGTAGGGGCGGCCACGGAGGCCGCCCTTACAGTTCGTTCCCAAGTGTTAGTTTTTAGTCGCGACTTTTCATTTTAACAATAGCAATGTAGAGTATCGCTGAAAAATTCGACAGGCGATGGAGTTCGCCTTAACCATCCCGTACGGGATTGATGACTCCTAATCACAATGTGGTTAGGAGTTTTTACTTGGTAGATACTAATGTTCAGAACACTCTTTATTGGTTTCGCGGGGTTGGCCGGTACTCTGTTGAGGTACTGGCTTTCCGGATTCGTTGCGCGTAAGTACGGTGAGACATTTCCACTAGGGACCATGGCTGTCAACGTCCTGGGTTGTCTCTTAGCAGGAGCAGTTTTTAATTTGACGGAAGAGAGATTCCTGGTGAACCCGACACTCCGTACAGTAATTCTGATCGGGTTTTTGGGTGGCTTTACGACATTTTCATCTTACGGTCTGCAGACATTTACACTCTTGAGGGACGGCGAATTCGGCTTGGCAAGTCTGAATATAGTTGTCTCCAACATGCTCGGATTATTGATGGTGTGGGTAGGATACGGTGTGGTCAAAGCTTTGTGAGGTAACGATGACTATTCCCGAAGAAGGATACCTACTGCGAATTTTTGTGGGTGAGAGTGATCGGCACGGCCACCTTCCACTCTATGAATCGATTGTTTTAAAAGCCAGAGAACAGGGATTAGCCGGCGCCACTGTTCTGCGTGGCGTGATGGGTTTTGGCAAGCATAGTGTTCTGCATACTGCCAAAATTCTGCGCTTGTCTGAAGATCTGCCCATGGTTATCGAAATAGTCGATAGCCGTGAGAAGGTTGATCAGTTTTTACCCTTGCTCGATGGAATGATTTCAGATGGATTGGTTACTTTAGAACGAGTAAGAGTTCTTCAGTACAAAGCGCCGGATGTTTAGCAGCGTCGCTTGTTGTGCCTCTTTGTCGCTACTGACACTTTGCGTCGGTTGTCCTCATTACGTCATTCCCGCGATTGTCTTCGTAGACATTTCCTCTGCCGCACTTATCCACGGTTCCCGCTTGCGTATTGATTGTTACTCCCGGCCGTGAGATGAAATTGTTTCGACGAAAGATCGTGTTTGTGACGTTGTTGAGCATCATAGTCGAGTTACCGCCGCCACCCGTGGACTCGAATAAGTTGTCCTGAATCAAACATCCGTCGAGAGAATACGCTTGCAAAGCATTCTGACCTGTCCGAAACACGTAGTTATTCACAATCTCACACTTCTTCAGTCCGACCAGAAATATTCCATTCGACATGTAGCGATGAACCAAATCGCTGCGACCGCCAATCGCGACATTGTTCGCTGCTGTAACCTTGCCGTGGTTTGGACCCTGATAAGGATCCTGCAGGCAGATGGCATTACCAGCGGATTCAAGCCCGGCGTCTTCGTAGTCAAACAGGTTGTTATAAACGTTGATATTCTTGCTGTGATCGGCAGCAGTGTTCGTCTCGAGATCGAATCCGCAAACTCCGCCGCCGAATCTCGGATCGTGATGGCCGGGACGTCGCACGTAATTCTCGATGAGTAGTAAATTCTCTGAATTGACCGCCGCAAAGTTAGCGGCTGCGACTCCCGAGGCGACGTTGTGCCACATCAATCCCTGATCTGAGTAGTTGTTTTTCTCGAGCGCCGAACCACCGAACGTGATTCCGATCGAGCCAGTGTCTTCAAGATAGTTGTTCTGAGCCGTGCATCTGGCGCAGTTGCCGAGCAGAATGCTGGCTCTCACACCGCCGTCGTAAGTCTTCTGTCGACCCTTGATGTGAAACCCGATCACGGCGATATCGCGAGCGGAACCGGTGTGTGATGCGACTGAGTCACCGAGTGCCTGGAAAACCTCGATCGCGGGAATTGCGCCATTCACGAAGGTGGGTTCCAAAATAGTAGTTCCCGTTCCTGCTAATTGCTCCGCAGTGAGAGCCTGGACCTTCAGCAAATACGGATCCTGCCAGTTTCTGCCGTTGCCAAACTTGAAGTAGTCAACCAGCTCTTTGGGCATTCGCCATGTGCCTTGCACGCGTACGCTGTCGGCAAGAAGAAACTGACCCTGATCGGTTATACCCTGCATGTCGCACGAGTAGATTGAACTGTCGAAGATGGTGTGTTTCCGAAGCGTGACCTGCTTGTCGATCGATCCTCCGCCTTCGATTCTTACAGTTGCGACCGATGGATCGTCTTGTGCAGCCTGGATCTTGTCAGCGAGGTTCGGTCCTCGTATCGTTACAGTCTTTCCAGCTCGAACGACGGGAACATAACTGTCCGGATCGTAGTTCGGCGTTGGATACGGAGCAGGCGCCGGCGTCTGAGACAGGATCGATAAAAGAAAGATTACAGTCAACATAGCCGATAAGGTGCAATCCGGAGGTAACTAGTTTGCTCTACATGATTGTCGAACACTTTAAGAATGGCGATCCGCTACCAGTCTACCAGCGCTTTCGCGAGCGTGGCCGTCTCGCTCCGGAAGGACTGCAATACGTCTCAAGCTGGGTTGATGACAAGCTCGAACGCTGCTTTCAACTGATGGAAACGCCTGACTTGAGCTATCTCAACGAATGGCTCGCCAACTGGAGCGACATCGTCGACTTTGAAGTCTATCCCGTTATGTCTTCGCAGGAGGCGGCAGAGCGAGTTTTGCGTTGAGACACCGATCTACCAAACCCAAACCCATTTCGGCGCATTTCCCCGGAGGATACAGCCACCCAGCAAAACTTCGCCGCGTTCGGCTCTTTCCGCATCCTCCTCTGTGGGCGTGCCCATGATCAGCGGAACAAAGCGTGGCGGGCCGGGGTAGTCTTGAAGCGAGATATCGATAGGCAAGAGGGTGGCTATCAAAAACGCCACGGATGCCAACTGCAACCACTTCGTCTTGGAAGTGATTAGGAAGTATAGGTAGCAAGCGATGACGGCAAGGAAGATAACTGACGCGGTTGCACGATACGAGTCATACGATACCAGCAAGTAAGAAAAGAGTAAGATCGGACCAGGTAATATCTTGACGAATCTTGTTAGTATGACTGACATATGCCACAGATTACGCTGATTAGATGCGGATTAGGTCCGAATGTTCCAAATCCGCGCTTTAGATCCGCGTTAATCTGTGGCCCAACTTACCAGAATGAAGAGCAAAATCGAAGACGAAATTGACGCCTTGTTTACTTTGCCGTTGGCAGAGTTCACGGGCGTCCGCAACGCACTCGCCGCTCGGCTTAAGAAGGAAAAGCTCACTGATCAGGCCGAGCGCGTAAAGTTACTCAGCAAGCCGCCAGTCTCAGCATGGGCCGTAAACCAACTTTACTGGAACCATCGCGACGAGTTTGAGCAGTTGATCGCGACGGGCAAACGCTTTCATTCGGCACAAGCGTCTCGTTCAGCGGCGAAGGTGGCGAACATGCGCGACTCGCTTGAAGCGCGGCGCCAGTCCCTCGCAGGCTTGTCAGAGCTGGTGACGGAATTGTTGCAGGATGCAGGTCACAATCCGTCGCAGGATACGCTGCGTCGTGTCACTACCACACTCGAGGCGTTGTCTGCATATGCATTGCTGCCGGATGGTCCAAGGGCGGGACGTCTGACTCAGGACGTCGACCCGCCGAGTTTTGAGTTGCTCGCGTCGTTGATTTCAGGTGGCGCGTCACCGGGTGCGGCGGAGCCGTCAGCGCGAACCAAGTCAGCTATAAAATCTAAGACCGTTGACACACGTCAGATCCGTCAGGCAAAGATCGCTGAGGCCAAAGTATTGTTACAGGAGGCGAAGAAGTCGCTCGCCGATGCGCGTGCTAAGGCGCAGAGTTCAGAAGCCGCACAGAAAAAAGCGATTGCAGACGCGAAGGAAACCGAGAAGCAAAAACGCACAGTCGAGGAGCGGCTGGTGCGGGCAAAGGCAGTTGCGGAAGCCGCAGCTCTACGCGCTCAGAGCGCCAATGAAGAGGCGGCAGAAGCGGCACAGGCAGTGGAAGAAGCAAAGCGGTCCATCGACGCAGCAACCAAAGAGCTGGAATCACTGCTCCAATCCTGATTTGCGGTAGACGAGCATGTAACGCCACAACAAACATCTCTCCACACGCGACTCCGGCAGAATCTCATCCGCAAGCGCACGCACCTGGCCCAGCGTTAAATACGAATCATGCTTCCCGTGCTGCTCCCAGGCTTTTCGCACCTCTCTTGGCGGTTTCAACCGGCCGTTATGCATCAGCCGCAGACTACCACTCACGCCGAGTGCGACCACATCAGACATGCGTTCAGCCAAACTGTCTGACTGCACGAGATCGAGAACGACCAAAACCCCGCCAGGTTTTAAAGTTTGCTTGATCTTCAACAGCAACTCACGCTGTTCGAGATGATGCAGGGTGGCAATGGAACACACAAAGTCGAAGTGCGACTGCGGAAAGCTCCACGTCATCGCATCGGCCAATTGGAACTCGACATTCTCAAACTGACTCGACCGCGAACGCGCCACGCGAATCATCTCCGCAGATAGATCGAGCGCAACCACTTGCCTGCAACGCCTCGCCAAAGCCCTCGCAAACGCACCCGTCCCACATCCAATCTCCAGTGCATTCTCACAATTCTCAGGAACGTATCGGAGCAGGGAACTGTGATACTGATTGTTCGCCGTCCACCCCTCATCATCGAAAAGCGCCAGGCGATCAAAATCTGCTTCAACAGTCGACATCACTCACGCTCCTAAATCTTCATCACCGAGGTCTGATTCGAACCAGCAACGAACTCTCGAGATTTGCACCAAGAGTCTGAAATCCCGCCCACGGCAGTGGCCGGATCGTTCAAGTCCACACTATTCATGGAACAGGATAAATGCAAGGACCTGAAGTATCCGCCCACTGCCGTGGAGCGGGATTAAAATCCGTTTAGGAGTTGCCGTTATAGAAAGGACTTGAACGAATCCGCCCACTACCGTGGGCGGGATTTCGGACCTTTGTGCAAAGCTTCTGTCACTCACCAATAATCTTCACCAGCACACGCTTTCGACGCCCGCCATCAAACTCGCCATAGAAGATTTGCTCCCATGGGCCAAAATCCAACTGGCCCTTCGTAATCGCAACCACCACCTCGCGCCCCATCACCTGACGCTTGATGTGCGCATCAGCATTATCTTCGCCAGTCTTGTTGTGGTGATAGTGGCTGATCGGCTCGTGCGGCGCGAGCTGCTCCAGCCACGTCTCGTAATCCCTATGCAGACCGCTTTCATCGTCGTTGATGAACACAGATGCTGTGATATGCATCGCATTCACCAACACCAGTCCCTCAACCACGCCACTCTCCCGCAAACACTCCTCAACCTGCGGCGTGATATTGATAAATGCCCGACGCGTCGGCACGTTGAACCACAGTTCCTTACGATATGATTTCATGAGCGGTCCCTTAAACAGTGGTTGCGAACACGGTCAAGCATTTTGCGTTTACGCGGTGTGGAACGTCGAATACGTGATTCAATTCTCCGATGATCAACAGGGGGGCGGAGGTGTCGACGAGTTTCCAGACATTCTTCACCTTCTTGAATGTCTTGCCGCACGTTAAATCACATGCGCTGGGTGGTTTCTTCCGGTTGTTACAACAGTATTCTGTGATCACAATGTCTACGACGCACGCGAGCAAGATCAGTAGGGGAATCTGTAGAATTCGCATGTTGAACTTGCCTATGGTTTGCCGGGTTCTTCGCCGGGGTGGTAGGAGGATTCGAGGTTGGATTTGATTTCCTCGAGTGTTAGCAAGGATGGTTTGAATTGTCCGCGTGTGTAGAGGGCGGACTGGTCCATGAAGTGTTTGCTCCTGGGATCGCCGCTTGATCCAAACGTGTGGACCGAGAGGGCGCGGACCTTTGGGGCAAACTCGACGACGCTGATGTAGGTTCCACCTGCCACACCGTAACGTCGTTTCTGTCCACGTTCAGGGGTGGCGTAAAACGTGAAGACGGCGCCGTCGTTGCCATTCACTCCGCTCACGGCAAGACTCGGTTTAGAATCCTGAAAATCCTCGTCGTTGCTTTCGTCGAGACGCTGTAGGCGGTTGATTTCGCCCCACTCCACTTTCCAGGTTCCAAAATCACGTTGCAGTGTATTTAGAACGTCGGTAAGCGCGGTGAAGACATTCAGGTTTTCATCTCTTGATATGCGTTCATGCCAGAGGCTGAAGATCGTTGTAGCGACCGAGTCATTCGAGCTGCGATGATTCCAGCGAGAAAGTTCGTCGTAAACCTCGATTAAGCGCGACTTTTCAGCAGAGTCGGGAAAGTTATCAAGACGCTGCTTGAGTGCTGTAAGCAGCCCCGGCAATCGCGTGCTGACACTCATTACTCGCGTGTCAAATGCAACCTGCGTCCACTCATCGAACGTAAACTTCGCTTTACTCGCAAGGATTTCTCTCGAGATCGCGCCACGAGGATTGTCGCCCTCCTGGACCATGTATTTCGGGAACTGTTTCGGATCAGGATTGCCGTCACTCGTCAATAGAAAAGGAGTGGTATTGCAGTTTTGCATCCAGCCGGTTTTAGGATTTGCAAGCTGCGGCAACTCGTTCATCGTGTGATAGCCCTGCCACTCAGTCGCCGGGTCGCTGCCATCGACCGGCTTGCTCCAGTCGAAACGCGGATCGCGGCGCGGTACTGCGCCGTTGTACATGTACCACGTGTTGCCCTGGCGATCGGCATACATCACATTACCGAAGTTCATATTGAGCGGCGCCATCGCGCGCTTTAACGCAGAGAGGGATGTTGCGCGCGTCATGTCATACCACTCGCGCAGCCAGCCGTCTGATTCAAACTTCGCCATTCGCAGTGCAAGCATCTTGCCGTCGCGCGCGCCGAGGATCGGACCGTGATGCGTTTTGCGCATCGTGAACTTGCGCGTGTCGAGACCGTTTGCCGTCTTAACTTTGATCTCTTCAACGCGCTCCGTAGCCAGGCGATATCCGTTACCGTACTTATAGGCGAGTGGCCGCGAAGGATCGTCGAACGTTTCCAGGTAGACGTCGGTCAAGTCGGCTGCGTTATCAGTGCTCACCCAGCCGCCGTTTTCGTTGTGTCCGACATAAGGCAGCGGGAAGCCGAAGCGTGTGTAACCGGTGAAGTTCCAACCTTCATCGCTATGAACGTGACCTTCGTAGACCTGACCGGGACCAAAGAACGGCAGATGAGGATTGATGAAGAGCAGCGCGTGACCAGACGCGCTTTTTGATGGCCCAACTACCCATCCGTTCGAGCCCGTATGTTCTTTTAGATCGTTGTCTCGCGTGGCTGTTTGCACGCCAACCCCGCGAAGATTGCGGTCGCGCGCAAAACCGTTCTGGTAGTAGTTGTAACGAATGAAAGCGAGCGTGTACCACGGCTCAATCGTGGTCAGCAGTCGCGGCTTAACTTCGGGGTGGCGCGCGAGATAGTAGTTGAAGCCCGCGGCGAACGCATCGCACAACGAACGCATGCGAGGGTCGAGGCGTGCGTATTCCGCGCGCGCAAGCCTGGGTATTTCGAGCGCGTGGTTGAGTCGATCTTCATCGAGTGACTTCGCACCGTAAACTTCCGACCCACGGCCCAGCGCGAGGATGAAGTTTTCCTCGACGCGCCAAAAGTTATCCTCCGCCTGGGCATAGGCAAAGCCGAACACTGTGCTCGCATCGGTGCGGCCAAAGACATGAGGAACGCCGTACGTGTCGCGATAGATCGTAACGTTGCGGGCGAGGGAATTTGTCTGCGCGAAGAGAAGAGTCTCAAATGCCACGACGACACATACCGTGAAAGCGAATCGTCTAATCATTTGGTGGACTATTAAGCCACAAAGAGATGCAAAAAGCACAAAAATTCGGCGCGCGTTCTGCCGAACTTGAGTTATTGTTGCCGTGCCAATCCTATTCTGGAGAAGGAGTCCCCCCTTATGAAAACTCGCTGTCTCACCGCGATCCTTTGTGCAATGCTGTTTGCAACCATCGCTCATGCTCAAACCTCGATGCTTCCACAGTTGCCGTCTGTGCCCGGCACCGGAAAACTCACAGACGATCCACAAGCCACTCAATTCACTTTCATTGCTGCGGGTGATAATCGCCCGGCCAAAAAGAACGCGATCAAACAACCGAAGACACTCGCTCAAATCATCAAAGACTCCAAACAACACAAACCGGCGTTCATACTCTGGTCCGGTGACACGATCGCAGGCTTCCGAACTCCGCAGAAGATTCATCACAAAACGCTGGAAGCACAATACAAGGAGTTTTTCCGTCACGCTGCGAAAGCCGGTGTGCCGATGTTCAACTCTCCGGGCAATCATGAAATGGATGTGGTAGACAAGTCTAACGCCGGAACCGTCGAAACTCCGGACCCGCAGATGCAGGCGCTCTATCTTAAAATGATGGAGTATCCAAAGGACGCTCCGCCGTACGGTGCCTTCAACTACGGCAACTCGCGCTTCATCGCGGTGGATACTGAAGAGGTTCCGCCGATCACGGCGGCACGTTCTGAAGGTGGCGTCGGTGCGAAGAAGCTGAAGCTCGATCCGGGTTTTGTGAGTATGCAGCAATTCGAATTACTGTCGGCTGATCTCGAGGCCAATAAAGACAAGGATCACATCTTTGTCTTTATGCATCACCCGATTAAGCCGCTAAAGAACAGTATGCGACTCAACCAGCAGAACGCGGATCAACTGGAAGCGCTATTCGCAAAATACAAGAACGTCTCATATGTGATTGCAGCTCACGAACACCTGTATTTCAACGCCAGCGGCGATAAACTCAAGCCGCAGTCGAAGACGAGTGATTCGTCGGACGGCCCCGTATATCTCGTGAGTGGAGGTGCGGGAGCTCCACTCGGTAAGTGCCCCAAGCATGCTAAGAACTGCAGCGATCAACATCACTATCTCGTTTTCGAAGTGAACGGGAAGAAGGTGGACGTGAAAGTCGTGATGGTCCAGTAAGGTGCAATTTAGTTTCTTTCGAAATGAAGACGATGAGTCTGCAAGAAGACTCGAGGGCTTTCGTTATCAACCGGAGATCATTGAGCCTGCTGTTGAAGAAGCCCTAATCAAGCGCGTGCGGGAGTTGCCGTTCCAGGAGTTTGAGTTTCACGGATACAAGGGCAAGCGTCGTGTTGTTTCGTACGGCTGGAAGTATGAGTTTTCCGGCGGAGGGCAACTTCATCGAGCGGAAGATATTCCTCAGTTTCTCCTGGATCTGAGATCGCGCGCGGCTTCTTTTGCGAGACTGGAACCGGCCGCTTTCGAGCATGTACTCGTAACGGAGTATAGACCGGAGGCAGGCATCGGTTGGCATCGTGACAAGAGCGTGTTCGGTCAGGTTGTTGGCATTTCACTGCTTGGGCCTTGCATCTTGCGATTCCGACGAAAGGTGAATGCGAAGTGGGACCGGGTTAACGTTCTCGCGGAACCGCGCTCCGCTTACCATCTCACCGGACCAGCGCGAGCGGAGTGGGAACACAGCATCCTGCGCGTCGATGCGTTGCGCTACTCAATTACTTTTCGGACTCTTTCGGCCACCGATAGCTAATCCTGGCGGATGCCTTCCACAGCGCTTTTCAAAGGCAGTCTGAGCAGTTGTCCCTCGTAAACGAGATAGAGCTTCTCGTTACTTTCGTCAACCCACATCGCCATACTATCGAATGTGATGTGGGGAATAAGCATTATTGGTTTGAATGAGAAGTCTTTGAGGTTATAACGTCCAACCTGCGTTTGATCTTTATCAGTGTCGGAGATCGCGGCCCAGAATTCGTTGGGTCTGGTTGTGGATTGGAGAAAGCGCTTGCCGGCATCAAAGAGCGGGTCGAATTCGCCTGAAACCAGTTGTGTTTCTCCGGTCGCCGCGTCGAGCAGATAATATTCAGGACGATCGGGTCCAACAGACTTTTTTGAATCCGTGTCTTTAAACCGATACAAAAGAATTTTCTGGTGAGCGGGAATAAACGCGACTGGATCAAAGTGATCCGCAGGCTCAAGCCGGACGCGAAACTCCTGCCCAGTTTTCAAATTGTAACGAACGATATAGTTGGGTCTTGACCAGTCTGTATCCGTTTTTGCAACGACCAGCCATTTCCCGTCTGGCGTAATCACAGGTTCCAGGTAAGCACCATCTTCGCCGCTAATCCGCACAGCCTGCGTCCCGGCAACCTGTTTCCACAAACCGTCGAAGTTGCGTGCAATGATTATCGTGGTGGGATTTACGATCCGGACGTTTCGGTCTTCAAGCCAACGCGGCGACTGGGCGTCAGGAGGCGGAAAGGCGCTCTCGTCGAAGGTAGAATAGGAATCAGGTTGAGCGATAACAGCACCGATCCTGTTGCCTTCCAGCTTGTGCCAGGAGACTCGAGCTTTGAGGCGTTGAATCTCCTTGTAAAAACGTTCGAGACGACTGGCCTCGGTTTCGTCTTCACTGCCGGCATCAGTACCGTCTTGTTGCGAATCGTCTAAAGTTTTTTCGACCTGGATGCGGATCTCATCACCGCGCTGCCACACATCTTTCACCACCAAATCAGGATCAGCAAACAGGACTTCCAGCCCTTTGATATCTTTCTCGAAGTTGTAATGTATTTTTACGCCTTCGCCACGACCAAGTTGATCGAAGTTATTAACAACAGACCTCCAACCCTGGAATCCCTGGTGACCAAAAACACGCCGGCCTCCTTGCTTCTTCAGAGCCAGGAACTCCGCAGTCATGCAGTCATGATGGCAGCTGCCGAACTGCGGACCCATGTCCTCAAGGTTTGAGCTGGTGACAAAGTCTTTGAAGATAGTCAATTCTGCCTTGGGGACTACTCGTTCGATAAAGCGTGCCGGCCTGTCGTCATAAGTGAAGACGGCTCTATCCGCATAGATGCGAAGTACACGATTGTATTGATCGCTGTTGCCGATGAAGGCATAGATCTCGACCGGAGCGTCAGGTTTCAGCAACTCGGCCCGTAATCTATCTTCGACCTTTCCCAGACCATTAAAATCAATGCCGCTCAGAAGCTGAGTGTTTTCGCGCCAGCCAGTCATGAACGCCTGATCGGGATGATGCTGCCATAAGAGCTTTCGCGCCTCTTTGCTGTCTTCCACCAGCAGGTATCGTTCAGTGGCGAAGGCGAGCAGCGTATTCTTGCTCGATAAGAATTTGCCGGCCAGTTCCACCGGTAACGGCGTCTGCGTGAGACGAGCAGCAGCGAATAAGCCGATCTGTGCACGTTCATCGCTCGACGTGAGAATGCTCTCGATCAGGATCCGGTCGTCGAGCAAGACTGAACCGATACCCAACGACTCACCACCGCGCTGGAGCAATACCTGCAAATCAGTCCCATTGTTTTCACGAAGACTGGTACGTCGATCCAGTGCGGTCGAAATCGTTTGTGGGTCTGCTGTGCCGCTGGCAATTCGACGAATGATGTCGAGGTTGACCTCGCGGCTTTGCCATCTATTTGCGGCTGTGAACAGAAATTGGCTCGTCGTAGGGTTGGTCTTCTTCAGAGTTTCCGCACGGGCTAAAACAGCTCGGACCAGAGAGTCGGGCGCAGTCGGTCTCGATACCAGGTACATGCCGATGCTGACCGGCACCGGTATGGGTTCTCTCTCGTCTGAAAGTAACCACTCATATCCGTTAAGACCTTCACTCGTCCCTCGTTTTGCAGCGTAAGCTTCGAGACTTTTGATAGCCTCGGAGTCTGAAATACCGCCTGACTCAAACAATCCTTCCAGTACGTTTTGCCGGTCACTCAGTTTCACCTGTCCGAGCGCCTTCCAGAGAGCGGGAATAGCACGTGGATCTTTGTAATGTCCCAGAGTGCGTGCCGCCCAGTGCCGGTTCTCCTTTTCATTTTCAACGATCCAAATCAGACCGGGAACGCTTTCCGGCACTTCGAGTTCATCCATCTTCTGCATGAACCAGGCGCGTTCAGTCCCGCTTATATCAAGCCAGTCCGGATCTGATAGCCAGCGAAGCACCGGAAGGATTGCATCTCTTCGTGGCTGATCAATGGCATAGAGGACGAGGCAACTGGCAGCGGCTTGTTGTATTGCCCGGTCCTTGCTCTCAACCAGTTTGGTCATCACCGGAATCCATTTGTCGGGATCGCCATCAAACACCGTCGTCAATGGATGAAAGAGGTAGTTACCGTCGTAAAGTCGTCGCAGGGAATCATCGGCGAACAGGGAAATGTACCAATCATCCCGGCCGGACCATTCAGTAAGCGACAAAGCTTCGACAGCAGTATCGCGAGCGAAGCCCGGCGCATTTCGATCGGAGCCGATCTGCTTGAGACGGCCGCGATACTTCTCTTCGGCGTCGGTATCTTCCGTACTGAGGGCGTGTTTGTAGAGCAGGCTGAGCCCGAGCGTGCTGGAACGCTGCTGACTACCATTCGCGAGACCTTGCACTATCGGCTCGGCCGCTTCCCAATCCTGTTGTGCCAGTGCGGTCAGTGCTTCTTCGTGGCTAATGGATCCGTACTCATTCTCTTTGAGCTTCGCAGTGAGCGTGAGCAGTTCATTGGTGAAATACTTCGAGTTAAATACTAACCACTTCTTTATCACCTGGAGTGTGTATTCGTCACGAGATGGATCGTTTAGCGCTCGATCGTAGACCTCCTTGATCCGCTTCGCTGTCGTCTCGTCTTTCGGGGCGATCTGGATGAACCGGGGCAGCTTGTTTATGTCGGCTAGACAGGCGTCGAGCAGTCTCTGCCTGATGGTGTCAGACAGGGCAGGGGATTTTGGCCTCGAGATCCACCATTCCCAGTATTCCATGACGTCTTCGATAGGCGCGTTATCACCTGGTGGTTTGGAATGGTCAAAGAAGCTTGCCGGACGTTTCTTTTTTGGTTCGCTGTTGGCTTCAGGGTCTGCAGTGGGAGGCGGGGGCGCCGGGAGCGACAACACTTGTCGCATCACGTCGGATAAGTCGCGCGTTTGGGCGAACGCGATATTAGACCAACCACACAACAGGGTTGCGAGGGTTAAGAGTTGTAATAAGGTCACTCTTTCGGCCATGGATAGTTCTTGGACCAGGTGAGGAACTCATTCACCCGATTTCGGTTAGCTGCGAGCCATTCCGGCACACCCTTTAGATTGGTCGACTGGTTAATGTAATAGGCGAACGGCTCAACATATTTCTTACTCTTCAGTTCAATGAAATAAGGAATGTAGTAGCGAAAGATAAACTTCGACCGGTCTCCTTTCGGATCGCCCTCCGAAACGACAGCGAAGAAAGTTTCGAGACGAGCGACAAGCCGTTCTATTTCTGACTTGTTCTTGTTTTCCTCCGTCATACTGGTCGCCCCGCTGAGACCGAGTATGAGGTCCAGGGAACCAAAATCACCTTCGTCTTTCTTCCCACCCATCTCGACAAAAATATTGATTTCGTTCGGATTCTTGCCGGCGGTGGCTCCGCCGCTCAGCGTGTCTGAAAAGATCTTGTAGACCCGCGCCGTTCTGGGCGACTCCGGCTCGATAACAAGAAATCTCATCGCTGCAAACAACGCTGGGATTTTGTACTTGGTAGCCACAAAAAATTGGGCCAACGCCGCATGACTACTCGCATGGTTGGGATTCAGATAGAGCGCCTTCTTGAGGTTCTTCCTGGTTTCTTCGACGTTTTTGAGTCTGGACTGAGTGATAGCGAGATTGTAGTAAAGAAGGAAATCGTCAGACTTCAGCTTGATGCCCTTTTCGTATACCTCAACCGCCTTTTTCCCCTCACCCATCTCGTCGAGGTCGTTACCGATGAGCACGTAAAACTTCGACAACCTTTGCGACTTGTACTGCGCCCCTTTGTACCCGCACTCGAGACTCTTTCGATAATCCTTTTTCATCTGGTATGAATAGCCCATCTCGTACAGGGCCCAATCATTATCCGGATTCTCCTTCAGAACCTCTTCATACTTTGCGATAGCGCCGTCGAAATCGCCACCGTCGTGTAGGGCAAGGCCTTCGTTAATCAGACGAATCTGACTTTCAGTGCCTGGTACCGGAGTCAGCGCCGGCGGCTTCAGATCCTGTGCAGTTGCGAAACTCACACAGAGCAACACAAGGAGGATTACGGGAGTAAGTCTTTTAATCATAAATGGGTTCCAAAGAGAGCTACAGAAAGGAGAGATCGGAGGCAGCTTTCACCAGGACCAGGCATGTTGTCAAGGAAAATTTACTTGTGCCTTTTGTGCCTTTTGTGCTTTTTTGGCGCCAAGGAGAATTCCCATGCTCTTTCGGCGACTCGTTCTTCTGTTGGTCCTGTCCTCCACGTTGGCAACTTCCACCGCATCGCAGCAACGCGCGCCGAAACAGAAACCTGCTTCCAAAACCCAGCCTGGACTGAGTGAGGAAGCAGAGCAGTTGCGATTGAACGCTATTTCACTACTCCACTCACTCTCTCAAACTGCGAACGAAATCGAAAAGATCGAGGACCGCATAACAGTGCTCGCAGAGATCGGCTATGCGTTTTGGCCGGTGGATCGTGAATACGCGCGCACACTGCTGCTTCGCAGCTTCAAAGAGATCGACAAACTACTTCCGGGTGTGGACGACGATAACAAAGAATTGTTTGCCTCACGGAAGCGGCATCTCAGACAAGTTGTGTTGTCGCGGATCGCCAAACGCGATCTTGCATTCGCGACGCAACTGATTGACGACCAGGTCAAGGAGACTCCCACGCTGAATGAAAGAGCCTCCAAACTCTATGGTGTTACGTCTGCAAGTTCAGACGTGCTTCTGGATCTCGCTCAGAGTTTTATCGCCACCGATCCAGCGCGTGCGGCAAAGATCGCCCTGTATTCACTTCAGGATGGAGTGTCGCAACGTTTTCGATATTTCCTCATTAACTTACGTGCAAAAAACAGCGATTACGCTGACGTTTTGGTAACAGAGGCCATCTCGCGCCTCGGTCAACAACATCCCGGTAATCTGTTTGATGTGCTGATGCTCTGGGACTACGCCTATCAACCAGCAGACTTCTATTTCAATGGCATCTCATGGAATCGCGAATATAAAGAAGGGAGTGGCGACGCGTCCGCGGAATTGAAACGCCTCGTCCTTAACTATGCGCTGAATACAATCGTCGAGAACCTGCAACAACTCGCGAAGAGCGAGTCGGCTGAGGATCGAACTCTCGTTCAGTTGCAATTGGGCGCGTTGCACTCGGTCATTCAGCAGTTACTTCCAAGCATGCAGGCTGATTTGCCGCGCGGTGCCGCCGATCTACAGCAGGCGCTGGTCCGCGTCGAACAGGAACTCCGCGCCGGCGGTGGAGAGCCACCACAGCGTCCTCCGAGCGAAGAGTCGGACGAGGACAAAACAGCGCTCGAGAAGTCGATTCAAGACGCGGAAAGTGCTCCGCAGGGAGAAGGCCGAGATGATCTCTATCTGAGTGTGGCAGTACAACTCTATTGGCGTCGTCAATTCGACAAAGCCAAAGAGATGATTTCAAAAATTGACGATCAGGAAAAGCGTGAGTTAATTCTCGAACCGCTGAATGTCGCTATTTCTGCTGAACTGGTCGCGAAGAAGAATTTGCAGGAGGCTTGGAATGTCGCGAATCAACTCAAGAGAGCTGAAACCCGCATGTCCGCTCTGGCACGAGTCGGACGAGCGTTTCTCGAAGCCGGGGAAGCGCAAAGTGGAATGCAGGCACTCACTGCTGCCCAATCGTTGATTAGCAAAACCGATCCTTCTATTGAGTTGGCTGCCGCAGCGCTACGAGTCGCAGCCGCGTTTCCGAAGACCGATCAGGTGAGGATCTCTGAAGGGATCGGGTTAGTGATTCAAGTCATGAATAAAGTGAAACAGGACGAGACGCCGTGGAGCCTGATGGATCCAATAGCCGAGGAGGATTCGCTGCTTCTCAATGCGAGGTACATGGCCGGAGGATCGAGAGGCATTGTTATCAGAACATCCTTGCCTCAAGCCGGGGGATTTGCGGATGTGTTAGCGAGACTGGAATTTAACGACGCGGTCTCGTTGGCGAAGACGGTGAATAACAAGCCGCTTGCACTAATGCTTCAGGCCAATATTTGTAGACGGGTTATTGAAAGTAGCCACAAAGAGGCACAAAAAGCACAAAAGGCACAAGAACAATAGTCAAGTGAGGACCGATTTGATTTCATCAAGCACGGTCGCGTCTTCGATCGTTGCAGGCACCTGATAGTCAACTCCGTCGGCGATCTTTTTGATTGTGCCGCGTACGATCTTTCCTGAACGAGTCTTGGGGAGTCGGTTCACAACTCGTGCCTGTTTGAAGGCTGCTACTGGTCCAATCCTTTCACGCACCATTGCAATCACTTCGCTGACGATCTCTTTTTCACTTCGATCCGTGCCGGCTTTAAGAACTACGAGCCCGAGCGGTACCTGGCCTTTGACAGCATCGGCTTTTCCGATCACGGCACATTCGGCAACGTCCGGATGTGCGGCGATAACTTCCTCCATCCCACCCGTCGAGAGACGATGACCGGCGACGTTGATGATGTCGTCAGTGCGACCCATGATCCATAGATAACCATCGTCGTCTTTGAAACCCGCGTCTCCGGTTTTGTAGTAACCGGGATAAGAAGTGAAATACGACTCGTGGCAGCCGGCATCGTTGTTCCAGAGAGTCAAGAGACAGCCGGGCGGCAATGGAAGCTTGATGGCGACGTTGGCGGTCGTGTTTGCTGTTACTTCTTTGCTCGCGTCATCGACGACTCGTACGTCATAACCCGGCATTGCCACACCACACGAACCGGGTTTGATCGTCAGCATGTTTGGTCCGGCAACATTCGCGCCGACGGGCCAACCGGTTTCAGTCTGCCACCAGTGATCGATCACCGGCACGCCAAGGTGTTTGGTGGCCCATTCGAGTGTGTCCGGATCGCAACGTTCACCTGCGACGAAAAGCGTGCGAAAGTGTTCGAGGTTTTGTCCTTGAATGCGCTCGCCACGCGGATCTTCTCGCTTGATGGCGCGAATCGCCGTTGGCGCGACGAACATCGTCTCGACTTTGTGTTGCGATACCACGCGCCAGAAGGCGCCGGCATCAGGAGTACCGACGGGTTTACCTTCATACAGAACGCTAGTGTTGCCGTTGGCGAGTGGCCCATACAGGATGTAAGAGTGACCAACTGCCCAGCCAAGATCGGATGATGCCCAAAATACTTCACCGCCGTGCGTGTTGTAGATATTCGGGAGGCTCCATTTGAGCGCAACCAGATGACCGCCGTTATCGCGTACGACACCTTTCGGCACCCCAGTCGTGCCTGAGGTGTACAAAATGTACAGCGGGTCGGTCGCAAGTACGGGAACGCAATCGACAGATTCTGCGGTGGCCATCAGTTCGTGCCAGTCGAGATCGCGATTGGCGATCATCGGAGCGTGTTCCTGCGGACGTTGCAGGATGATGCACGATTGAGGTTTCCATGAAGCGCTTTCGATGGCCTGGTCCAATAGTGGTTTGTAAGGGACAACGCGATTGACTTCAATGCCGCAGGATGCTGAGACAACCAGACGAGGGCGGGCATCGTTGATGCGTTTGGCGAGTTCCGGAGAAGAGAAGCCGCCGAAGACCACGCTGTGAATGGCGCCGATGCGCGCGCACGCAAGCATCGCAATCAGTGTCTCGGGAACCATTGGCATGTAGACAATGACGCGCTCGCCCTTTTCAACGCCCTTGCTGCGTAAGACACCTGCGAAACGCGACACTTCGTTGAGTAACTGGCGATACGTAAAAGTCTTGATTGTTTGTGTGACGGGACTGTCGTAGATAAGAGCAGTTTGATCTGCGCGGCCGTTCTCGCAATGAAGATCGAGCGTGTTGTAGCAGGTGTTTAGTAGCCCTCCGCTGAACCAGCGATGAAAAGGCGCTCGCGAATCGTCGAGCACCTTGTCCCACTTCCTGTACCAGTGAACGGCCTCAGCAGCTTCGGCCCAGAAGTCTTCGGGATGAACGCGCCATTGATTGTAGATGTCGAAATAGTTGGAAGGCATGATCCCTCACCGTCAGTGTGGACAGGATTACAGGATTAAATCAGGATTCACAAGATCAAACCGGGGGTGGAAGGGCTTCTCCATCTAAAGTTTGACCGGTGTCAGCGTGGCATTTTTTCATGTTTACTAATTATGTCGACCGTCTTAAGATGCTGCACCTGTAAACCGCACTCTGGCAAAGTTCACAAGGGAGGCCCCAGATGTCAGCCCACGCCGCAGATGCGCGCTTCGGCTCCGCCGACTCCAGCTTTTACGAGAAGCTGAATACCGTCTGGCATAAACGCGCCTTGAACACCTTCATGTTTATCGTGCTCGCCCACTGGGCCGAACACCTGGCGCAAAGTTATCAGATTTATGTGCTCGGTTGGCCGCGACCGCAATCCAACGGCGTTCTGGGTCTCTTCTATCCATGGCTGGTGCAGATGGAAGTGTTGCACTACGGCTATGCGATCGTAATGCTGATCGGCATCTGGACGCTGCGGAAAGGGTTTACAGGAACATCTCGTAAGTGGTGGACTGTGGCTTTAGTTATCCAGTTCTGGCATCACATCGAACACTTTGTGCTGCAATGGCAGGCGCTGACGCATCACTACTGGTTTGGCTCGCCTGTACCGATCAGTTTTCTGCAATTATTAATGCCGAAGTTCAGACCAGAGCTCCATCTCTTTTACAACGCGATAGTGTTCATTCCGATGATGATCGGCATGTACTATCACCTGTTCCCGCCGAAGGGTGAAGAAGCGGCCGCATGCAGTTGTGCGCTGAAGCGAGAGCCGTTGCCGGCAGTTGTTGCCTGATCGCGGTTTGTCTCTGCTTCCTGGTTGTGCAGGGTTGCAGAAGTGCGAGTGAAACACTGCCCGATCTGAAACTTACTCACGAAGTGGTTCCGCAGCCGCCTCGAGTTGGCCAGGTGCGAGTCACTCTGAGGCTGACTGACAGTTCAGGTAAACCGATAACTCGAGCCGGGCTCAGTATCGAAGGATACATGTCACATCCGGGTATGAAACCGATAGCCGCCAGCCCCGTGGAATCTGAGCCGGGAAGTTACGTGAGCATAATCGACCTTGCGATGGCTGGCGACTGGGTTTTTGTTGTTCACATCAAATTGCCAGGCCAGGTATCGGTGGACCGCCAGTTTGAAATCAAGGGAGTCTTGCCGGCATAACAGTAGCCACGCCCGTGTTCCAGCCAGATAGAAACAGCAACGCGCGCAACTCGTTTGACCTGTTACGTGTTCCGATCTTCGGAACATTACTCCGGTACAAGCACGCGCGAACGCTGCTTCAGATTCCACTGTTTCTGATCAGCATCGCGATGATCCTGCACGGGTTGTTTGGTCCACAGCTCGCACCGCAGAATCTTGCGACGACGTACACGTGGGTACACTTTCGCGGCGCTCTCGTGTTTGTGTTGCTGCTGGCGGGCAACTTCTTTTGTCTGGCTTGCCCGTTCATGCTGGTGCGGAACCTTGCGCGCAAGTTCTTTCGGCCGGCGCGAAACTGGCCCCGGCGGCTGCGTAACAAATGGCTGTCGTTGGGACTGTTTGTGACAATGCTCTTTGTTTACGAGTGGCTCGATCTTTGGTCGTCGCCGTGGTGGACCGCGTGGCTGATCGTCGCCTACTTTGCCGGTGCATTACTGATCGACGCAGTTTTCAAGCACGCAACGTTCTGTAAGTTTGTGTGTCCGATCGGGCAGTTCAATTTTGTCGCCGCAACTGCGTCACCGCTTGAGGTTGCGGTGCGCGACATGAATGTGTGCGCTGGTTGCTCGACGAAGGATTGTATTCGCGGTGTGCGTGAGGTTGAGGCTCCCCTGGTGACGATTCAGCGTGGTTGCGAGCTCGCGTTGTTTCAGCCGCGCAAGGTTGGGAATGTCGACTGCACGTTTTGTCTTGATTGTGTGCAGGCGTGTCCGCACGACAATGTTGGCATTATGAGCCGTGTTCCGGCTGGGGAGCTGACTACAGATCCGATGCGGTCGGGGCTTGGGATCTTTACGCGGCGCAGTGATCTCGCGGCGCTCGTCGTGGTTTTTACGTTTGGTGCGTTGCTGAATGCGTTTGGAATGGTTAGTCCGGTTTACGCGCTTGAGAATTGGGTTGCGAAAGTGTTGGGAGTTCAGCGCGAGTTTCCGGTACTCCTTTTTGTATTCGGACTGTTTCTGGTAGTTGAGCCTTTGTTGCTGATTGGTGTGGCGGCGTGGTTGACACGGGTTTGGGGTGGAAGCAGGAGACCGATAGTCGCCGTGGCTGTGCGTTATTCGTATGTGCTCGCACCGCTCGGCTTTGGTATTTGGCTCGCGCATTATGGGTTTCATTTCCTGACGGGGCTATACACGATTGTGCCTGTCACGCAGGCGGCGCTTGGCGGGCAGGCGCATTGGGGCACGCCCGGATTCGCGCCGAATGTGGTGCAGCTTTTTGAGTTTGGGTTTGTGTTCCTCGGATTGTTGGGTTCGTTGTTGGTTGGTTACTCGATCGCCATTGAGGAAAAGGTAGACCACCCGTCGCGCATCTTCGCGGTCTGGGCCATTGTGGCTCTAATCGTCACAGCCGGAGCGCTCTGGCTCATGTCGCAACCAATGGAAATGCGCGCCGTGTCTCTTGGCGTTGGTTAGTCCACAGATTACACAGATTGATTACGGATTGTATGTGTTTTCGGAAGAGCGTGTTGCTGGTCATCGTACTGGTGTTTGCAAAGGACACCGTTGCGCATGAGGGCCCACCGTTCCCGTTGTTTGTGGATCAGAAGGTTGATCGATACGTCGTTTCTGTTTGGACGGATCCGGATGTTGGGACGGCGTTGTTTTTTGTGATCCTGAATGGGGATGATCTTCCGAAAGACGTGCGTGTACAGATCGGAGTTCAACCCGTGAGCGGGCGTTTGGCGGAGGTCTTCTATCCAGCCGAACGCGAAAACGTCCAGGGGCGAGTTCAATTCAAATCGCAGGTGCAATTCGACGCGCAGGAATTCTGGCGCGTGCGCGTGCAGTTGCAAAGCGCGCAATCGGGCAATGCTGAGACCGTGGCCACCGTGGAAGCGACGCCACCGGGCTATGGTCGTTGGGATCTACTGATCTACCTCGTGCCATTTCTGGCTGTCGGTCTCTTGTGGGCCGTGGCCATGATCCGCAAAGCCAAGCAGCGAAGTGGAGTCATCTGAATGCTGAATCGCAAACTTGCCTGGTTGATTTTCTTCTTGCTCGTGGCGGCCGTGCTGGTGATCGTGCTGACGCCGGTCTTTCTGATCATGCCTTTCAAAGCCCAGACGGCGCGGACGATGGAGATCTCATATCTCATGCGTCGCTGGTCGCCGTGGGTCACGATTTTAGCTTCGCTGCTGATTCTCACACTCGCCGTCAGACTGTGGACCGGCGGCCGCTGGTGGTCACGAATCGCGCTCGTGATTCTTCTATTGCCAGTACTCGGCGCGACCTGGCTCGCGCGTCAGAACCACTTTGAATGGATGTTCAACCCGCTACCGAATCCCGCATACGTAAAAACGAGCGATGCGAACTTCGTGAACGACGACGATCGCCTCATGGTTGTAGCGATCAACGGCGAAGCCGTCGCGTATCCGATTAGGTTGATGGGTTATCACCACGTGGTGGAGGACACGGTTGGCGGTACGCCGATCGTGGCCACTTATTGAACGCTCTGTCACACCGGTCTGGTGTGGGAATCAACAGTCGACGGTCGCGTTCTTCACTTCCATCTCGCAGGTATTAACAATCAAAACTTCATCATGCGTGATGAAGAAACAGGAACCTGGTGGCAACAGGTTAGCGGCAAAGCGATTCATGGTCCACTCCGGGGCCATCAGCTCAAGAGTGTATTTCACGACGAAGTCTCGTTCGCGATCTGGAAGGGCGAGCAACCCAACGGCCGCGTGCTCAAGCCCGATGACAAGATTATCGCCAAAAAGGAATATGAACCTGTCGACTGGGAAACGCGCTATGAAAAGCTGCGTGTAGTTGAAGGCACTGACGTCGACAAACGTCTTCCGCCGCGAACGCTCGTGATGGGTATCGAATTGAATGGAAAGTCTGCGGCTTATCCGTTACCAGCGCTACAGAAGCAAAGTCCCATCATCGATATGGTCGGGACGGTGCCGATTGTTGTCGCGTTGGGAGAAGACAATCGCTCCGTCCGCGCTTTTGAACGCAACGTCGATGGAAGGCGATTAGAGTTCTTTCAGAAGAAGGATGACAAGAATCCGCAGTTTCAACTGATCGATGCCGAAACCGGCAGCACCTGGAACTTTGAAGGCAAAGCGACGAGCGGACCACTCACGGGCCGTCAATTGAAAAAAGTCTTTGTCCTCGAAGATTACTGGTTCGATTGGCGTATTTATCATCCTGACACCACTGTTTACCAACTCGGTCCGCAATAAAAACTAAATAGGTTAACCACAGATTACACAGATTTATCTGCGTAATCTGTGTAATCTGTGGAGGACAAGCGGGGATGGCTAAGTGTGAAGTATGCGGCAACGATTATCACCTTTCGTTTGAAGTTGTGGCGGCGGGAGCGCGTCACACGTTTGACAGTTTCGAGTGTGCAATCCATAAACTCGCGCCAGTGTGCAATCATTGCGCCTGCAAGATCATCGGACACGGCATCGAGGCAAACGGCACTTTTTACTGCTGTGCAAATTGCGCGCGGCATGCGGGAGTCACAGAAGTAAGAGATCACGCGTGAGGATCGAAGTTCATGCAAGCAATCGCGACTGCTGAACTGTCGTCACGCATTTCACACGAGAAGGTCCAGGTTGTCTTCGGCGGCCTCCTACTCGTCATGCTGCTCGCTGCGCTCGACTCCACGATCGTTGCGACAGCACTTCCCACCATCGTCGGCGAACTCGGCGGGCTGGAACATCTTTCGTGGGTCGTTACGGCTTATCTGCTAGCCCAAACCATCGTCACTCCCATTTACGGCAAACTCGGCGATCTCTACGGGCGCAAGCGCGTACTCCAGGTTGCGATCATCATTTTCCTGATCGGTTCTGCGTTGTGCGGTTTGAGTCAGTCCATGACTCACTTGATCTTGTTTCGGGCGATTCAGGGATTGGGTGGTGGAGGACTGATGGTCACGACGCAGGCGGTCGTGGGCGATATCATCCCCCCGAGAGATCGTGGACGATACCAGGGAATCTTTGGCGCTGCTTTCGGAGTCGCTTCCGTCGCCGGCCCACTACTTGGCGGATACTTCACGACGAACCTGACGTGGCGCTGGATCTTCTATATCAATCTGCCGTTGGGAATCGTAGCGCTGGGAGTTTTAGCAGTGACTCTCCCTGCACAGGGATCTTTTCTGCGACATGCGGTTGATTACATCGGGGCCGCTCTCCTGGCTGCGTCACTCGCGGCAATCGTGCTGGTTACTGACCTCGGTGGGATTACATATCCGTGGTCGTCACCCTTCATGATTGGCACGATTGTTTTGGCAATCGTATCGCTGGTCGGTTTCATCCTCGTGGAGCGACGCGCAGCAGAGCCGATTCTTCCGTTACATCTCTTTCGCATCAGGGACGTTTGGGTCACTTCAGTTGTGGGCCTGATTATCGGCTTCGCGTTGCTCGGGTCAGTTACTTATCTGCCATTGTTTCTGCAGATCGTGAAGGGTTTGAGCCCGACGGCGTCAGGTTTGCGCATGATCCCGCTGATGGGTGGAACTCTTGTGACTTCGATTCTTGCAGGCCAGATTGTGAGTCGTACCGGACGGTACAAGATCTTTCCGATTATCGGCACCACAATGGTGACGCTCTCGTTGTTCCTGATCTCGAGAATGACGACGGAAACAAGCATTTTCACGGCGTCACTCTACATGCTCCTGCTCGGATTGGGCCTTGGCTTCGTGATGCAGGTACTGATCATTGCGGTCCAAAACGCCGTTGATTATCACGACCTTGGTGTTGCGACTTCGAACGCCATACTTTTCCGATTCATCGGCGGGTCATTTGGCACCGCATTGCTGGGCTCAGTGCTCGCAACGCAGCTCAACAATAAAGTGACGCCTGAATCAGTTGCGATTTCACTCCACACGGTGTTTTTGGTTGCGGCGGTAGTCGCGTTTTTTGGTTTGCTGACGTCGTTATTGTTACCTGAACGCCCACTCAGGCAAACGATTGCGGCTGCAACCGAAGCGGATGTCGGTGGCGATATCGGCCAGGCATTCGCAATGCCTACAGACGTCGATTCTAAGACACACTTATCACGCGGACTCGCGGTGCTTGCGGATCGCGATGTGTTGCGCCGATCTATTGGGGCTATCGTTGCCAGGGCCCGCGTGGATCTGACGATCGGAGCCGCCTGGTTGCTGGTCCAGATTGAACGCGAACCGGGCGTCAGTGTTCACGAGCTCGGACGGAATGCAAAAGTCGATGCGAGTAAAGTGGAAAGCGGCAGGAGCGAGTTGCTCAACCACTCCTTAATTGAACGAAGTCCGGGTAAGGACGTCTATGCGCTTACCGAAGAAGGTTGTGAGATCTTCAATCGCCTGGCCGCAGCGCGCCGCGAACATCTAGCTGAGTTGTGGCCTGAGTGGTCGCCAAAGAAAAGAGAAGAGGTCGCAGCGATACTTCGCCGGCTCGCGCGTGAGTTGGTGCCGGAAACAAGCCACAGATAATGCGGATTGAGAACGGATCTGGTTGAACATGGTCCGGATCCGTAACCAATCCGTGTCATCCGTGGCTAAAATTGTTCCGTTCCATTTGGCTCGATGTGAGGTTCGTCGTTCATTGATTGTCGCAGTCGCGAGAGCTCGGAATAGATCAGGTACCGTGCGCGATTCTGATTTCCCAGTGGGCGGTGTTCTGCGATGCAGTGCCAGGGATTGTAAGAAAGCTCGCGGGCGAATTTTGTCTGTGCTTCGGAAGTGAACTCCTGCCTGGGGATGATGATCTTCGCTACTGTCACAAATGGTGAGAGACGTTCAGGCCACTCAATCGACGCGTCTTCGATCGGCATTCGTTTGTGATTCGTCTGTAGCTGAATACTGAAATCAAACTCAGCGCCTCGTTGTAACAGCGTTTGGGCCATTGATTGTCGTAACCAATCGTCGGGCGGGTTCCAGGGGATTTTAGTTTTCAGACCTGATGTGGGAGTTACCGAATACTTCATGGCCTGTCCCTCGCCGAGCAGGTACGGCACACAACTCCAATAACGCACCTCGAGTGGGCTTCGGTTCATGCGCGCGTAGATTCCCTGCATCGTCATGTCCCCGAAATGGGAATCCAGCGGATTGATGAAGTAAAACACAGGTGTACGCGCGTAGATCTGCTTCTGAAGCTTCAGGTTCTCGACGATGTTTGGTGTGGTAAACGTGGGGCAACTGATCCCTGTAAAATCCTGAGTCGCCTTTTCATCGTTCAGCAGTTTGTCTCCCGGCACTCCCATCACTTTGATACCGATACTGAGGATGCCGCTGTCTGCGATGTCAGGCGGCGATGCTGGACCAGGACCGCCAAAACGAATCCAGGCCGGATAACTTTTCGGCTGCGCGAATACTCCGTGTTTGTAAGCTGCGGGAATATTTTCCAGCACGTGAAACTCGGCTCGAACCACGCCATAAGTTTTTGTGTTGCCGCCGCGTTCAGCAATGCGTCCCGCGTATTCACGTTTCATGTACTGGCCCATCGCATCTTTGATTCCCACCGTGATTGTCTCTTCGCCAGGTACAGGAATTTCCTCGCACAGCCGCGTTTCCCGATTCTTACGAACGGTGCGAAGCAGCAGTTGAGTGACTGCGACGATGGGTCGTTGAAACACCGCATTGAACGCATCACGAAAATAGGGATCGAAGCGATGCTCGAGCGTCACTAAGCTGAGAACGAAATCGTTGAAGCGTGGTCCAAGTTTTGAGGCCATCTCAGTAGTTGCCACAAAGAGGCACAAAAAGCACAGATGAAGAACTGGCGAGGTAAAAAACGCCGCCCAGTCTAGCACGTTTGGGAGTTAAGCGCCTTTAACTCATTAATCGGTATGTGCTTTTTGTGCCTTTTTGTGTCTAAAAATCTGGACACGATCCGGTTATTTGTCTACAGTAAACCGCGCAGCCGATCTTGTATCCCACGTAAGCCCTGGAGGCTGTCCTCTTGACCACAGCTATCGAACATCTTCACGTATCTGCCAACGGCATCAACTTCCGCGTAGCGGTGTCGGGGCCGGAGAATGGGCCGGCGATTCTTTGCATCCACGGGTTTCCGGAAGGTTCGATGGGATGGCGGCCATTTATGGAAGCGATGCCGCAGGCGCGTATTTATGCACCCGATCTGCGTGGCTATCCGGGCACCGATCAGCCGCGCACTGGTTACGATGTCTTCACCTTCACGGATGACGTAAAGGCTCTCATTGAGGCGTTGAAACTCGATCGTCCGTTGCTGTTGACGCACGACTGGGGTGGCGCAATCGGTTGGATTTTTGCGCATCGCTATTCACCGCTGATTAGCAGGCTGGTAGTTGTTAACTGCACACATCCAAAGACACTCGTGCGCGCGGCATTTCACAATACCGACTGGCAACCTTTTCGCATCCCATGGGTGCCATTCTTTGAGTTGCCGTGGATTCCTGAAGCCTTCATCGCCAGCGGCATCGGCCGGAAACTGCTGCGTTGGTCGTTCACATCGAGAGAAGGACAAAAGGGAACGATGAATAGAGAAGTTGTCGATGAACTGGTCAACCGATTTCAAAAATCGTCAGACATGAAACCTACGATCGACTACTACCGCGAGTTCGTGAGCACGATATTCACGTCTAGTAAGCGCAAAAAACTCTACAATGTCTACGAAACTCCGATCAGTGCTCCGGTCACTCTCGTCTGGGGAATGAAAGACGGAGCCTTGCCGTCATCGGTGGCCTTTAAGAGTGACAAAGACGCACGCTGTGAAGTGGAAATACGACCGCTGCCGGGCGTGGGCCATTTCGTCGATTTGGAAGCGGCGGACAAACTGGCCCAGGAAATCACTCGCCTACTCTAATCAATGACTCAACCACAGGCTGATTGCGAGTACATCGTTGTTGGCTCTGGCGCCGGAGGTGGAACGGTCGCTGCGCGTCTGGCTGAGGCGGGACGCAAAGTGATCCTGCTCGAAGCGGGCGGAGATCCCAAAGAACTTTCCGGCGCTGACGTGCTTTCAAAAGAAGGGCGCCTGCCGTGTGATTACGACGTGCCCGCGTTTCATGCGTTCGCTTCTGAGAACGAAGCGATGAAGTGGGACTACTTCGTGCGTCACTATGGCGACCTCGAGACGCAGAAGCTCGATCCGAAGTACAGCGCGGAATATGACGGGCGAGCCGTGGATGGCGTGTTATATCCGCGCGCCGGCACGCTCGGCGGCTGTACCGCGCATAACGCGATGATCCTGGTCTACCCGCACAACGCTGATTGGGATCACATTGCTGACCTGACAGGCGATTCAAGTTGGGGTGCGTCGAAGATGCGCACATACTTCGAACGGCTCGAGAACTGTGGTCACCGTCCACTACATCGCTGGCTGGCAAAGATTGGAATCAATCGGACGCGTCATGGTTGGAAAGGATGGCTTCGAACTGAAAAGTGTATTCCGATGTCTGCGATGCACAACAGTACCCTGGCTAAGGTAATGCTCGATTCCGGCCACCAGGCGTTTGACGATATCGGCGAGAAGTTGAAACGTGTGCGCTGGTTCTTTGAAGGCCAGTTAGATCCGAATGATTGGCGACTCGTCGAGAAAAACTCGATTGGATTGCGTTACGTGCCGCTTTCAACCAATAACCATGCACGCATGGGAACGCGCGAGCGTGTGCTGGAAGTTGCGTGCAAGTATCCCGATCGTCTGCGTGTAGAGCTCAATGCGCTGGCGACGCGAGTGTTGTTTGACGACAGTAATCGAGCCATCGGCGTTGAATATCTGAAGGGCCAGCGTCTTTATCGTGCGCACTTGCGACCGAGTGAGGAGACTGGTGAGTTACGTCGCATGTACGCTTCGCGGGAAGTGATTCTCGCCGGCGGCACCTTCAATACTCCGCAACTGTTGATGCTTTCCGGCATTGGACCGGGAGATGCGCTCAAGAAATATGAGATTCCGCTGCGTGTGGAGTTGCCAGGCGTCGGTACGAATCTGCAGGACCGTTATGAAATCGCCGTCGTCAATCGTATGCGCGACGATTGGGCACTGTTCAAGGACGTGAAGTTTGACACGAGCGATCCGCAGTATCAGCAGTGGTCCAGGAAGCGCAAGGGAGTCTATGCAACGAATGGCGCCGTGCTCACATTGTTCAATCGGTCGAAGCGCGCTCAACTTCCGGATCTGTTTTGCATGGCCCTGCTGGCTCAGTTCAAAGGCTACTTTCCCGGCTACTCCGGATTATTCCCGAAAGGTCTCAACTACCTGACGTGGGTGATTCTCAAGGCGCACACGAAGAATCGAAAAGGGCAGGTAACACTGCGCTCAGCCGATCCGCGCGACACGCCGTTGATTAACTTTAACTATTTTGAAGAAGGCGGCGACGAGGATCTCGAAGCCGTGATTGAGGGGATCCGGTTTGTGCGGAACCTGACGACGAAGCTGCAGCACGACGAGTTGATGGTTACGGAAGAGATTCCCGGTAGCGATTGTGAATCGGTCGAAGATTTGAAGAAGTTCGTACGCAACAATGCGTGGGGACATCATGCGTCGTGCACCTGCGCGATTGGCCCGCGCGAGCAGAATGGTGTGCTTGACTCAAATTTCCGCGTGCATGGCACAAAGGGCCTGCGTGTTGTCGATGCCTCGGTTTTTCCGCGCATCCCCGGATTCTTCATCGTCAGTTCGATTTACATGATCGGTGAAAAAGCCGCGGACGTGATCCTCTCAGAATAAGGACGTACTGTACGTTCCACGTTAATTTCATTGACAAACTGCGGTTCCATCCATAAAGTTCTGGCGTTCAACTTGCTCATCAAGGTCAGGGTAGCCGCAATCCTCGCACGTCCCGGGTTTGAACCGTAGATAAAGGAGGGCTTCAGAAATGGCTCACACAGTTGAGGAATTACTCAACATGACTGA
>JBKPPU010000045.1:0-6347 GCA_046733695.1 Acidobacteriota bacterium | reverse complement strand
GTAGTAAAACCCCATTTGATTGAAATCTCGCCACTCTTTTCCGGGTGGTGTAAAGAACGCGGCCACCACAAGCGGGAAAAGCGGTAAAAACGCCAGTAGATAAATCAGCAGCGAACGTCGACTGAGAAAGTTTTTTTCGAGTTCAAGACGTAAGATCGCGCCGATCTGCCGTACCCACAGCGACCAGTTTAATGGCGACTTTTCTGATTTAGTCTCGATTGCGTCTATCGCAGAACTCATCTCCACCATACTCCTATGCACTGCCGCCCGACGTGTCAATTAAGTCGTGCCAATCAAGTACTGGTAAACCGCGCTGAGGTCGTCATCAACCGGCGCGATCGATTCGACGCTGACTTCGCCCTCAGCAACCGCATGATTCAACATCAGATAAAACCGGTCTGCATCGCGCGTCTTAACGAAGAGCCCGCGACGGTCTTCATGAAGTCGGGCTTCAACTACGTGATCCCTGGCAAACACATACGCGGCGAGTTTTGCCGGATTGTCACAACGTATCAGGATCTGCATCGGATGCTCTTCCATCTCGTCGCGCACGCCGTGAATGTTTCCTTCGGCAACGATATAGCCGTTGTTCAGCAACACAACGCGGTCTGACATCATGTCGACTTCGTGCAGGATGTGCGACGAGATGATCAGGTGCAGACCTTCGGAAGCGAGCTTGCGAAAGAGCGCAATCGTTTCCGCACGCACCATCGGGTCGAGGCCGTTCAGAGGTTCGTCGAGAATCAAGACGGCGGGCTGGTGTGCGATTGATTGGGCCAGCCGAATGCGTTGTCGCATTCCCTTGCTGTAACCCGCCACCTTTCGATCGGCAGCTTCGACGAGGCTGACTCGTTCAAGCGCGATCTGGCTCAGATCGTTTGCACGCTTGCGATCAAAACCATGGACGAGCAGGAACGAATTAAGAAACTCGCGTCCGGTGACACCTCTCGGAAACGAATCAAACTGGGTACAGTATCCGACTTTCCGAAACAGTCGCTCGGGTTGATCCGTGGGAATGCCTAGCAGCGAAACGGCGCCGCGCGTGGGACGCAGCAAGCCCGTCATCAGATTCATCAACGTCGACTTCCCTGCCCCGTTCGGACCGACAAGGCTCGTAATGCCCGGCGCGATCTGCAGGTTCACTCGATTCACTCCGAGTATCTCGCCGTAAAACTTTGAGACATTGTCGAAGATGATGAGCTGCTCAGTCGAAATCGTCATGCTATTTCACAACCTCGTAGGCTTTCACTTTCCAATTCAGTATTGCCAGGCAAATAGCGCAAAACACGAACAACATCGCCCACGAGCTCCACAGCGGTGGCTCAATCAACAGAATCTCTCGCCCGGGCCCGCCATCAAAAGCATCGATCACAATTCTTCCGGTGACGCGGTCGAACGTGCCGAATAAACCTTCAATGATATTAGACATCAGGGTAACGAGGCTAAAAAGATTTCCGATCCGTGTCATAAAGATGACGTTGATGATGCCGACGAAGCCTAACGGAATGATGACGAGACCCAACATCGCCCCGCTCGCAACAATACGCCACTTCAGTAATGCTGAAAGGGTTTGCGAAATGAGCGCCAAAAGCAATGTCAAAACAAGACCGGCGATAAGTATCGCACTCGCAATCCACAAATTACTTCTGAACCAGGCGAAACCCTCCAGATACGACTGGAAGAGAAACATCAGCAACTGCGGCACCCATGTGATCCCTGACAACAGGATCAACAGCACCGACATCTTACCCATCACGTACTCAGTGCGCGTAAACGGGCGGCATAGATAAAGTGGAAGTGCATTGTTACGCAGATCGCGCGAAACGAGTGGTGGCCCAAGAAGCAATGCCACGAAAAACGCAAAGATGCTCTGAACCCACACGAAAGTCTCGAAGAAAGAGTTGTCGATGGGTATCAACTGTCTCACGTTGAGCTGCGTAATCGCGAGCGCCGTGATGTTATGGTGCAGGTAGATCATGATCGCTTCGATGAGCACCGGCAGAAAGCAAATTACATAAAACGCGGTGAACAGCTTAGACGAGAAGACACCTCGAAACGCGTGCCGCGGAATGATCAGGAACCGGCTCCACTCAGGAGTCAGCTTGCCGGTGTAAGGCTTGTACGTCTGCTCATAAACCGCCATAGCCGTTCTCCATAGCCCTCAGGAAAATGTCTTCGAGCGAATCGCGCTTATAACTCAAACGACGGAGCTGCACCTTTGTCTCGTCAGCCAGCCGATACAAATCGCGCACTTCAATGCCTTCCTGCAAAACGATCTTCAGCCGATGATCCGCAGACATTGCATACTCACAACCGAGTTTCGCGAGCGCTTCCACAAACTTGCCGTGGTCGCCGCGTGTTTCGAGCATGAGAAACTTGCGATTTGATTTACGTTCCTCTTCGAGGTTGCAATAGACGGCGATCTGGCCGTCGCGCAGTATCAGAATCTCGTCACAGCACTCTTCGACGTCGACCAACAAATGCGACGAAAGCACGATTTGCGCGTGACCACTGTCGCGAATCTCGCGAATGAGTTTGATCATTCGCAGCCGTGCCGGCGGGTCGAGGCCGTTGGTCGGTTCATCGAGAAAGATCAGTTTTGGACCGTGAACAATCGCCTGCGCGAGCTTGGCGAGTTGCTTCATGCCGAGCGAGTAAGTTTCGAGACGTCGATAACGCGCTTCACCGAGACCGACGTAGAAGAGTGCTTCGTGGGCTCGTTCCAACGCCGCATCAGACGGCAAGCCTGACAGTTCACCCATCAAACGCACGAAGTGAACAGCGCTCATCTTCGCGATGAAGGAATCGCGCTCCGGCATATAGCCGATCAGCGCTTTGATCTCTTTTGCCTGGTTGACGATGTCGAGGCCAAAGATTTGCGCAGTGCCCGCTGAAGGTGGATGAAAGCCGAGGAGCGTGTGAATCAGCGTTGTCTTACCGGCTCCGTTGGGACCAAGCAGACCGATCGCTTTGCCGCGTAGATCGCCGCGCAGGTTTTTGAGAATCTGTCGGCGGCCAAAAGAAACACTAAGACCATGCAGGTCGATTACGGGTGGCTCAGTGTAAGCCGCTTGAGCTTTGATTGGTTCCTCTGGAACCGCAGCGGGGAGTGCCATACTCTTTCTTATAACGCTGTGTTCTGATAATTCCAAACGAATCCAAGTCCGAAGACTGTACCCATCAGCAGAAAAGCAACAATGCAAGCTAACGCATCTGCAGGTGCTAAAGTTCTGCCTATTGCAAGAATCTCGATCAGAAACACAGGCGTGTTGAGTACGACAGCGGAGGCGAGTGGAAACAGCAGCGCAGGCTTGCAGCCACCCATGCGTTGGCGAAGCCATGAGAGCGACGGCGCGTAGGCGAGCGAGAACAACAACGCTGCCATCGTGATTGAAATGACTGTAGCGCTGAGGCCTTGTCCATCGACGAGGAAATTCGACAGGACGAGCAGTCCAAACAACCAGGAGATGAGAGAGATTGAGACGAGCTTCATTCTGAGCACCCTGTGTTCGCGAGGTCTATTGGACAGGATGAACAAGATTGAGCAGGATTCACAGGAACGAATCCTGTAAATCCTGCAAACAATCCTGTCTATCCTGTCTAACTACTTCTTACCGCCCATGCCTCGGCCGATAATGCTTTGCATCTCGAGTGCATTGGGCATTCCCAGTAACGTTGACGGTCCGATTCCGAATGGTCCACCCTCAGTGTTCGCCGCAAACGTGATGCTGTCGCCCTGAGCATAAGCATACGCAAGCGTTGGCTTCATCTCGCCGGCAATCGCCTTCACCGCCTGCTGTGGTCCACTCGGTAACTGATCCGCAGTGCTGGCTGCCGTGCTTGCCAAACTGGCCGGAACGAGCCCGCCGATGTTGTGATAGAACACCGCAGAGAAGTTGGCGTTACCATCAGCCGGTAAACCTGCCGTGAACTTCGGAGAACGAAGCAGCGACAAACCACTCTCCTGCGTTTGCAAAGCTCTTTCGACCAACGCTCTGCTAGGCGCAACGATCAAGTATCCGTTCGCGTACGTGTAGTTCGCCTGGATCATTCCGAAATCAGTCGAACGCAGCGTGTAGTACTTGCGTCCGGCGAGCTCCGTGTTCTCCCAGGTCAAGCCGGCTTTACCAAGGTAAGCTGCCTGTTTATTCACTTCAGTAACCATCCGTTCCAGCGTCTGCTGCAGGTGAGCCGGATCGTTGACTTCAAACACCATCTTCCACGAAGGAGTCGGCAGAATCGGTCCATCGATCGCAAAGGCAAACTCTCCACCTAACGGCGCAGCGATGTCGTTACGAAGGTTGAGACCGTGCTCGGACTGCAGTTTGTCGAGGTTCTTGCGCAGCTCAGGTGACACACCGTCCAGCACGCCGAGCAAATCATCGACGAGTGTTGCCGGATTCTTCACCACGAAGCCTGCTACGACGTTGGCGTCCGCCGTAATGTATTCCAGAGAACCCATCGGGCCAGGAGCTGCGAGCCATGAAGGAATGCCGCGCTGGGCGTCGTTGAACGACAGCGAAGCCTGCGTGTGAGTTTTTCCGTTGCTGTCTTTCTGATCCAGAACGAAATACTTAACACTCAGGATGCCCAACTTATTCAACGCAGCTTCCTGCTTCTCAGCATCGGGACCTTTGCTGCGTTCAGATTTCGTGGCAGCGACAACTTTTTCGAGATTGGCCGCAACTACGAGACCAGCACCTTCCTGATAAACCTGAGCGATGCGATCGTGGAACGGCGTCGACGAGAAACTGCCAGTGCTTCCATTCGTGACTGCTGCCGCGACACCTTGCAGTTGCGGCAAGTTCGGACTGGCGACAAACAGATTCGATTGAATCCACACGTAAAGCTTCTCGTGCTTGTCGTCAGTACTGCTGGGCGCGGTCGCGGTGGCCGGATCCTCAACAAACTCGATCTGCGGTTCACCCTTCTTCGCGCTCACATACTTGGCAATCTCCTGCTCGAGGAACTGGCGGAAGCCTTGCGAGTTCTTCAGTTCAGCAAGGACCAACGGTTCACCAGGGCGTCCCTGATCGTTCATCGAAACCGAGACCGCAATCTCATCACCAAGATAGGAACCAAACTGGCGGATTGTTTCGACAACCTGGTCCATGTTCTGCGCTCTGCCTGACTGCTCTTTTTCCCACCATTGGCGCAACGCAGCGTTCTGACTCATTTTTTCCTGAATCACGCGATGCGATTCAACGATCGAATCCGCGAGATTCGGCAGAGCCGCGTAGACGACGGTGTTGTCGGGCATCAGGTCGAGCAAATGCGTCGAATTACGAACACCTGGCTGCTGAACCTTTGCCAGCGCATTGTTGATTGAAGCCAGACCATTCAGAACTGATGCGTACTTATTCGCATTGCGACTCCAGGAAACTTCGTCTTTAACCGGAATCGTCGCGATTGCCGGGTTAGTAGTCGCCTGCTCACCGGGTTTGATTACATGATCGCTGCCCGCATGATTCAGGTTCACTTGACCTTCGATCACCGAGACTCTCGAACCCTTGGTGCCGTTGTTCACGGAGAAAACAGTTCCGGTAACAGACACGAGCGAGTCTCCACTCTCAACAAACAACTTGCCGTCTTTCTGCTTCGCGGCTTCCACGACGATGCTGCCGCGGTTGAGGTGAATCGTGGTTCCGTTTCCGGACTTCGTCAGATAGAGCTCGGATCGATCCTTCATCTCGATCAAGGAACCATCGCTCAAACGAACAACAGCGCGACCGTCTTTTGCGGTTCGTACTTTCTCGCCCTGCTGGAGTTTCGCTCCGGCGCTGACAGACGCTGTTTGCGTGTCGGCGACCTGGTAAACCTGACCTTCAGCGGCCTGCACAGTCGCGTCAAACTGGCCATAGGGCCAGAATCTTTGCACGAATGGAATAGCCAGCAGTCCGAGACCGATGACCAGAGCAGCGGCGATGCCCCAACGCATGATCACCGGCTGGATTGTGTAACGTGATTTGCTCGCGGCCGGCTTAATCGTCATCGAGCGCCTTGAACGTGCTTCGTTCATCGCCTTGCGGCAGGGAATGCACTCGTGTGTATGGTCAACCAGCAACAGCGAACGTGCTTCAGACAGTTTGCCCGCGAGGTGCGCTGGAATCAGCGATTGATAGTCCGCACAACTTTCAATTGTTTCGACCGCCGGCAACTGAAATTCAGAAGCGCCTGCAGCAGCGGAGACACGCGCCCAAACACGATCGGCCGCTGCTGAGACGACTCCCGGATCCACCTTTTCATTTCGGATCTCGGCAGTAACTTTGTCGAGTATCTGTTCTTCCTTATTGCTTTTCATGATGTTTCTCCAGATAGTGCCCAATCTCTTTTTTCATTTTGGTGCG
>JBKPPU010000044.1:0-98604 GCA_046733695.1 Acidobacteriota bacterium | reverse complement strand
TTGTCGGGTAACGCGCGGAACTATACTCTTAACAATCCAACTGTTCAATGGGCCGGGTCAGAACCACCACGTGGTAGCGGGTGGGTGCATGCGCAGCACTTTCGAGTGAGCCTACGGCGTACCCACCCGCTACCGCGTGGTGGTTCTGACCCGGCCCAAGTGCGATTTGTAAATCTGTGGATAGAACCATTGAACAGTTAGATTGTTAAGAGTATAGTTCTGCGCGTTACCCGACAACTCATACGCCAGCCCAGCCGGCACCTCCCGTCGGACAATATAACCCTCCCAAAACTACAACCCTTAGGAAAGGAGCACTTCAGTGATTAAGATCCATCGCATTATTAGAGGACCAGTTCTGCTGGCTGTGTTCGGGCTCATGCTGATTGTCTGGGCTTACGGTTCGCCCGCATCTGCACCGGCGCAAGCCAGTACGGATTCGGTAAGAGCTGTGAGACTTCGATTCACCTTCGCGGCTGGCGACTCGGCCAACGTAACCGAGCTCAATGGCGGCACAATCAATGTAGAAAAGGATGGCAAAAAGCTGACGATTACGCCGTACATTCGCGACCATGGTCAGGTCGAGCTACGGGTATTTCAAGCCGTTCAGCGCGACGGCAAGGAGATGATGGAAGCGGTAGATACGCTGCTGATTGATAAGAGCTTGACGAAACTCACGCGAGGCAATCTGCCGTTTAGCGTCCAGGTTCTCGACGGTGATAAGAAGCTACCCGCCGCAACGTTCGCCGTTCGTCCGACGACCTGTTGCGCCACGACTTGTGCCGGCACGCAGGTCTGCGGCGTTTGCGTCTGCACTGACTGTGGGCGATGCGGCCCCGGCTGGTGTGACTGCGCACAACCTTGATGCGAGTTACGCCGCACAGGCCGATCACAAGCTCAGGAGGCAGATGGATTGTCTGCCTCCTGACTGTTGCCAAAATGGTTCAGGTACCGCGTTTTGTAGTAACGAAGTAACGAGGCGGAAATGAAAATGATTACGCCACCCACAAACAGGATAACCCAGTGCTTTCGAAACGGGATCCGGAACATTCTGAAGCTGAGATGACCGCTGCCCATCCGGAATTCTTCAATAATGATCGACCCAAAGATCCCGATCAGCACTCCGACCAAACTAACACCGCCTGCCATCGTCAGGGCCATCACCCAGAACCCCGGTTCGCCAGGCGGAAATCGTTGCCGGATGCGGCCCGCAAAACTATACGCCACTAGCGAGTAGATGAACGCAAAGGCAAGAATTACTCCGGCATCCAGGACGACGTCTCTCTGGCGGCTGTATTGACGAACGGTAGGGACGTCAACGCCGTGAGTATGCGCCAGTCCGGCGAACAGCGTGTTCATGCATTCCTGACATCGCTGGTCCCACTCCGGTCGATGTCCAAAACGCTGATCGGCCCAGCGTATCGCCATGTCCTCGGCAGTCACAGCATCGAATCGTAGGTGACTTCGATCCGCTGACGTTGCAAGGTCCAACGGACGGCTATCAGATTCGATCCACTCACAGTTCTGGCTGACGGGATGATCGACGGGTCTAGCACAGCCGCTGAACGTTGTAATGACGATGACAAGGAGGAGCAGGCGCGTCATAGCTGTTTGACACCCGATTCCCTCCGAAAGTTCCCTCGGCTACGGCGCTATGAGCCCTTCATCATCTGGTCGCGCTTGGCTTTGAATTCTGAAGTAGCTTTCCACTCCGGATACTTGTCGCCTTGCGCCACTCGATATCCAATCATCGTCAGCAGCTGCGCGTCATCAACCGCGCCCGTGAGATCCCAGTCAGGTTTAACCTCGTCGGAAACTTTGTGGTAGTCCTTCTCTGTGTATTCGTCGCGCTTCTGCTTTCCGTACGCCGGATCTTTACCTTCGTAGTTAGTACCTGCATCGGTGTAGAGCGCCGGTACTCCCTGCTTCGCAAATTCGAAATGATCCGAGCGGTAGTAAAAGCCTTTCTCTGATTCCGGATCGGGATTCACTACTCGCCCTTGTGAACTGGCAGCTTCACGCAACAGGTCGATCAAGGTGCTGTTATCGTCGCCGACCATCGTAATGTCCTTGGTCCGGCCCCACTGATTAACGCCGTCCATGTTGATGTTTGCGAGCGTTTTGTTCAGCGGATACAGAGGATTCTCAGCGTAATACTTTGCACCGAGTAATCCTTTCTCTTCGGCTGTCACAGAAAGAAACAAAATCGATCGTTTAGGAGGTTTGGCGAGTTTCGTGAAGGCTTCTGCAATCTCGAGCAATGCGGCAGTGCCGGAAGCATTGTCGATTGCGCCATTGTAAATCTGATCGCCGGCCAGTTTCGGATCGCGTCCGAGGTGATCCCAGTGTGCCGTGTAGATAACGTACTCGTTCTTCAGCGTTGGATCCGATCCTTCAAGTTTAGCGACAACGTTATTTGAATTGATTTCACGTAGCGTGTTTTTGACTGTGATGTTTGCTTTCGCATTGAGAGCAACCGGCTTGAAGTCCTTCGAGAGGGCAGCCTTTTTTAGCGCGTCGAAGTCCTGGCCACTGGCAGTGAACAACTCCTTAGCGCGGTCGGTCGTGATCCATGATTCCACCGCGGCACGTCCCATGTTCTTATCGGGCTTTTGAATATCGAAGTTCTCACGAGACCAACTCCCGGAAACAACTTCATAGGGATAACCGGCCGTTGCGGTCTCATGAATGATCACTGCGGCCGCCGCGCCCTTCTCCGCCGCAATCTCGTATTTGTAGGTCCAACGGCCGTAGTAGGTCATTGCCTTGCCCTTGAACATCTTGTCGTCCAACTTCTTTGGATCGCTCGCATCAGGAACTTGAGGATCGTTGATCAGCATGACGATCGTCTTGCCTCGCACGTCCAACCCTTTGTAGTCGTCCCAGCCATACTCCGGCGCCACTACGCCATAACCAACAAAGACCACGTCGGAATTCTCAACCTTTGATTCCGGAACGAACCGTCGTGACACCGCAACGTAGTCTTGTGGAAAGTTTAAGTTCAGTTGCTTGCCACCGGCAGTGAATGAGGCGGTTGGGGCGGCGGTGAATCCAACCAGCGGAACCTTCTGAACATACGTGCCATCCGGATTCCCGGGCTTCAGGCCGAGCCGTTGATACTGTTCGGTTAGATACTTGACGGTGAGTTCCTCACCCTTAGTTCCCGGCCCGCGGCCCTCGTACTCATCCGCTGACAGCACTTTCGTATGTTGCAGGATGTCGTTTGCGGTGATTGAGTCAAAGGCCGGCTTCAACTCCGTCGCTACTGAGCTGTTGTTGGCCACAGTCCCGGAGTTCGTGTTCAGATTGGTTGGTGCGGTTGTGCACGCGAGTGCGAAACTGAGCACCGCTGCGCACGAAACCATCGCCTGGATTCGCTTCTTCATTGTGATGGCCCTCGATGTTGGATTTGATGAGATGTTTCTATGTCGAAACGTAGGCACAAGTCAACTTGGCCGTGCGGCGGGAGACTTCAATCCGCATGACGTCGGGACCGAGAGGCCTAATGCTGAATTCATTCAGGGTCGAACAACGATCTCGTCAACCGGGAACATTGTTAGAGGTACCCCGGCCTCGTTGCAGTCTGGAAATGGACTTACAAACAGAGGCGTGACGATATCGGGAAAGCTTCCCTGGCCATCAAATGCGGCGAAGATAACATCCGTGGATTTTGGAAAATCCGGATCGTCACTGTGAAGGACAGTTCCGGTAAGACTCGCGGTGAATCCCTCAACCCTTAGGCAATCGATCCTGACGACCACCTCTGTCTGGGCCGACAGATTGTCAAAAACTGCCCGGCCCCGCGCGTGTCTCTTCTCATTCGCCTGGGCGTCGAAAGAAAAACTGAACAGTTCGTTGTTAAAAGTGAATTCACCGTGACCAAAAGCGGCAGCGCCAGTTTTGGGCACCATTGCCGATGAGGTTTGAGTGGTAGCAATGCTTGTGGTTACAAGCAAACTTAATACTAACGAGACGAAGACATATTTAGACTTCATGGTGGCTCTCCTTGCTGAAGGTTGAGGAATTGGTAGCCGAGTTGTTAATGATCTGTCTGTGAGGCGAATCCTACGCCCGATCCGGAGTTGGCACAAGATGAGATACTTTGCTCCGGAGGAGCAGATGTGTATAGCGCTGTGCATTAGTGAATTATTCCGCTCTGTTAGGAGCGGCATGTAATTGCACGTCAAAGCACATTGCGCTCCGCTAGAGCGCAGGTCTCATTAAAAACTCAGGCTATAAACATGGTGCTCCTCTGGAGCACTTCGCTTCAAAACCATTGAAATAAGTCGAGGCCACACGCGTTACGGGTGGCCTCGTCTTCCGGTCATTTAAGGGTAGCCCATCTACCGTAGGCATCACCGTCTCCCCTTGCGAGCTCACGATAGTTCCTCAAATGACCAAAGTCACAAATACATTTTTGGATTAGTGGTGGATGTTCCTCCTGAAGTTAAGGCGACTTCAAAGTTGTCCAAGATGATCTTCCCCGGTGGATTTGCTTTCCTGCGAGTGCCGCGTTGAATTCGAAGAGACAAGTCAAAATCTAGTCTCGGTGTTCCGTTTGCCGCATTAGAATTGTGATTTCCGGTGAGTTTATGGGACGGACATGAGCCAGGTGGGATGAATGGAAGTGATTAGGTCGCTTTGTTCAGTCGCTCGTTCAATCGTTCGCGATAGCGCCGGCTCATTATGAGTCGAGTGCCATCGCGCATTATGACAACGTACTCACCCTTCGCCCACGGTTGCACTTCTTTGACGCGATCGAGGTTTACGATTGTCGAGCGATGTATACGCATGAAACTGACCGGATCAAGTTTCGACTCCATTCCGGTCATAGTTTCGCGCATTAGGTGAGAATCACGGCCCACCTGGAGGCGCACATAATTTCCCACGGTCGACATCCAGTCAATTTCTTCGACCCTCAGAAACACTACGCGGCCGCCGGATTTGACGATGAAGCGATCGGCTAATTTTTGTTCCTGCCGTAAATCCGCCAACAACGACAGAAGCTGATGGTTGACGTCTCCATTCTGCAGTCCCCTGATCATTGCCTTGGCTCGTTCCAGAGTCTTTTGAAATCGGCTGCGATCGAATGGCTTCAGTAGATAGTCGAGAGCGTTTACCTCGAAGGCTTTCAACGCATACTGATCGTAGGCAGTTACGAAGATCACTGTGGGCATCTGTTCAGCGCCGATAGTTTTGATCACTTCAAAACCATCCATGGCCGGCATTTGGACGTCGAGGAAAACGAGATCGGGAGTCAGTTCGCTAATTGAAGTAACCGCTTTGTGCCCATCCGAGCATTCTCCAATCACGTCAATACTCTGATCGTGCGCCAGCAAACTTTTTATTCTTCTGCGGGCGAGCGGTTCATCATCGACGATTAGGGCCCGAATCTTCGATGGGTTAGCGTCACGCATAGACTCTTGAGTTGCCTGATGTGGTCCTAAACGGAATGCTTAGACTCACGACCAGTCCGCCACCATCAGCATGACGGAGTTTAAGGCCATGTTCATCACCGTAAAGATTACTAACGCGCGCACGTGTGTTGGTCAACCCCACTCGTTCTTTTGGTGGCGTATCACCGGAGAGTCCGGGACCGTCATCCTCCACCTCGAGTCGTAAAAGGGAATTATCGCGCCATGCCTTAATCTTGATGCAGCCGCCTTCAGGCCGCGGCGCTACGCCATGCCGGACCGAATTCTCAACGAGGGGCTGTAAGATCATGGTCGGCACTAAGCCATCAAGCGTTTCGGGCTCGATGGCCATTTCGATCTTGAGACGATCCTGAAATCGCGTTTGTTCGATGTCGAGATAGTGCTCGAGAAACTCGAGTTCTTTCTTAAAGGGTACTTCCTGGAGACCTGCAGTCTCGAGAGTCATTCGCAAGAGATCGCCTAACCGCGAGACCATCTCGTCGGCTTCGTCAGGCGACTCGCGTATCAGAGCCGAGATCGCATTCAACGTGTTGAAGAGGAAGTGAGGATGAAGCTGCATCTTTAGAACCTGGAGTTGCGCCTGGGCCAACTGCGCCTCGAGTTGCGAAGCTCTCAGTTCACGTTCCTGCAGTTTCTGATAGTAATCAACAGCATGTTCGATAACAATCACGCCCCAATAGAACATCACGTTCGAAGGCATAAAGTTGAGGATCAATAAAAAATACCGAGTCCAAAACGGTTTAATCTGTATGTACCAGCCGAATGGAATGGAAACGACGGTAAAAAGCAAAACTTGAAGTAGCAGAAAGAATACGCAGGCCAGAAAATGGATCGTCAGACTTTTGAATCGTTGCCCGCCCTCAATACGAAAGGACTTACTCAACAAGATGGCCAAAGGAGTTAAGCCGAGCCAGAGATAACTAAAGACCAGTTCTCCGAGAACAGTATCCCAGCCATCTGAAACTCGGTTTAGCCTGAAGGCTTGAATCATCGGCGGGCCGCTGAACAAAAGTGCAAGAAAGGTCCAGCAACCGAAGATCAGTACCCACTTGTTGAAGGTCTGGCGCGTGGTCGTATTGGTTGACATACGGAGATCCGGATCGGCCGCCTGAGACTTTGAAAAGGGAGTTGCCCGTCGAGAATTTTAAGTCAAATTTAGCATTAGCGGACATGAGCGACAGCAGAATTGTGATTTTCAGTAGTTTCCAGGGACGAACAACTTGAATCGCAGGATGGAACTGCGTGCGCCGTGTCTCAAAAGATCACCTCACTTGGACCCGGCATTGAACAGTTGGATTAGTGAGAGTATAGTTCGCGCACCCGACTAGCGTGTGCCAGAGATCGAAGTTGGCCGGAAATTTTTTTGTGCGCCAAACAATGAAGAACTGAAGCAACGCCACCAGCACCGAACCGGCGCGTCAATCCGCGAGTTTCAATCAGTGGGTTCTCTATTGTCACTGGAGAATAAACGCGGAACCGCCTCATTTATTAACACGCGGCCAGGGTTTCCCAGCTACTGAGAATGAGGAAGATAGCGCTCTTTAATTATGTTCAGATGGCGAAGTTCATGTCCGGCGATGTGGTAAGCGGCGGCCCTGACGCTCATCACATTTCCGCTAGCCACGCCGGATCGGGTCAATACGCGATCCTCAAAACTGTTGAATAAAGCGATGGTTGATCTGCGGACGGCGGCAAATTCTTCGAGCAGGTCGTCGAGGGACCTCTCATTGGCACCGGATTCAATGGCGTAGTCGTCCTGCTCGAATCCGGGGAGCTCTGTTTGATCGTTGCGGGCGAAGCGCAATGCTCGGTAGGCGTAAATCCGTTCGTCGTCAATGAGGTGAGCAAGGATCTGTTTGATGGTCCACTTATCGTCCGCGTATCGGCAAGAGAGTTTCTCTTCGGGCAGGGCGCGCATGAAATCGGTCGTTGCTCGTAAGTTATCCTCGAGATGTTTCAGGATGAGGCCGTCGTCCGGCAATAATCCAATGTACATGATTGTATAAGGCGCATACTCATGCGGTTCGGGCTTGGAGATCGTTTTCACGGGTCGGTTTCCTTTTGTTCCGTAACGACTTTCAGACCATAATAGCGGCACATTGCTTGTTGGATGAAATAAGTTATGGCTCGTGGTTGGGAAAGCAAGGCGATTGCCGATCAAATCGAGGACGAGGAATCACGCCAGCAGCCAGCGTCCAAAGTTGAGACCACACCAGAACAACGAATGCTTAAGGAGCGACTCGAATCGCTGAAGCTATCCAGGTCGAGATTGCTTCAACAACTCGAGCGCGCCACACATCCGGCCCATCGCAACGTTTTGCTCAACGGGTTGAAGGCAGTTGAGAAAGAGATCGAAGAAGTTACTGCTGAATAATGTTAATGAGATCCTTGGTTGCGTTGACGTTTGTTTTGCTCTTTGTTCACAGTGCGAAGGCCCAACCCCCGTCCAGGTTTTGTCATGGTGTTTTAGACGAGCAAGTGATTTTGGAAGTAAGTGTTCTCGGCCATGGGATGATCTGGCCGAACTTCATTCCCCACATGTTCTTTCGGCTGTACAGAGACGGGCAGGTGATTTTTGATGAGAGGACAAAAACCAAGCTCGTTGGACGCAACATTGAAAACTTGTGTAAATTTCCGAGGTCAAGCCGACCGAAGGATTTTAATAACTAATTATCAGCCCACTCATCCCAACGCATTTCAGCACTATCCCGAAGCACTCCGAACACTCTTATCGAGAATCTCAGCACTTAGACCACGCAGCAAATTTGAACGCAAATATGGTTTTGCTGAACCTGGTATTCCCTGGGTGCCCGTGCCTTCGCGGAATGAATAGCACTCCATCGCACCTAAGGCCAACATTGTGGGAAAACGACCGCCGGATTATTCTAGGGCCCGATTTTCCGCCCGGAGCTCAATTACTAAGGAGTCTTGGATCATGTCTCACCGAAAGTTGCTCGTCACTTTACTCACTTTACTCTTTCTCTCGGTCGTCATCGCCTCCCCAACTCAGGCCCAAACCGAGGGTACTGCTGACTTGAAACGGCAAGCCAGTGGATTACTGAAAGAAAACAAGTACACCGAAGCCTTGCCACTACTCGAAAAGATCGCAGCCACCGAGCCAAACGACGGCGAAACTCAGTTTTATCTCGCCTTTGCACTGCTCGGTCAGGCACACAACACGAAAGACGGCGCGACCCGCAAAGCACTTCGCGTTCGCGCGCGGCAAGCATTCGTCAAAGCAAAGTCGTTGAATTTTGACGAGCCGAAACTCGACGCGCTGATACTTAGTTTGCCTGAAGACGGCTCTGACGCACCGGGCTTTACGTCAAACAGCGAGGCGAATCATTTAATGGAAGAAGGCGAGGCACTCTTCTCACAGGGTAAGTCTGACGAAGCGCTGAAGAAATACCAGGCAGCGCTTCAACTCGATCCAAAGCTCTATCATGCAGCGCTCTTTTGTGGTGACATCTATTTGCAGAAAGCAGACTACGCAAACGCTGAGGTCTGGTATCAAAAAGCAATCGCCATCGATCCAACTAAAGAGACTGCTTACCGCTATTCGGCGACGCCTTTGATGAAGCAACGCAAAACCGACGAGGCGCGCGACCGCTATATCGAAGCCTTTATAGTTGAGCCATACAATCGTTTTGCGCGCGGCGGTTTGATCCAGTGGGCTCAGGCGACACAGACTCCACTTGCTCATCCGGATATTGCTATTCCGACTGATGTGACTTTCGACGAAAAAGGGGACGCTAAGATCAACCTGGATGCCGGAGCTCTGCTAGGTGGCAAAGACGACGGCTCGTTCGCGTGGATCTCTTACGGAGCTACTCGTTCCACCTGGCGAAAGGAAAAGTTTGCGAAGACATTTCCGAACGAGAAAACCTATCGTCATAGTTTGGCCGAAGAGGCAGAGGCGTTGCGCAGCGTCATCTCAGTAGCAACAGCTGACAAGAAAGACAAGAAACTTAGTCCCTCGCTCACGAGACTCAAGAAGTTGGATGATGAAGGTCTCCTCGAGTCTTTTATACTGCTTGCGCGACCGGATGATGGCATTGCCCAGGACTACGCGATGTATCTCAAACAGAACCGAGATAAGCTGCGTCGTTATATGGTGCAGTACGTTGTGACAGGTGGGGGAAATTAGCGAGAGCTCCGCCCTACTCGATACGACGTGATGATGGGTCGATAACCGGGCTCCGCGATCCATAACTCCATGGTCCGTGATGGTCGATATCCACCATCAACTGTTTTTATTCGCGATGGTTCGATGCGAAACTCTTTGATTAAAAAATTTCGCTCGGTTCGTAACATGCGTTTCGTTGCCTGGCGATTGTCTCGTTTAGCGTCGCGAAACGCGACGAGATACCCGACCAGCTTACGATTCTTCAGCAGGGTTTCGCCGAAAGATTCTAAATAGCCGATTAGATTTGCCGGTGCGTCGGGCCAATAGCTCATGTCATAGGGATCGTTTCCTATTTGGTAATAATGTTCGTCGAATTTATAAACCGAAGGTTGGTAGGAATTGTCGTATGCATCTTCGCGCGGTTTTGGCGCCGAGCCTGGGGGAACGATCCAGATTTCCTGCCAAAGAGACGACGCAACACCACCATCCACGATCACTATGCGTTCGGGAGGCAGACCGTGCTGGGTTAGATAAACCTTCATTCGGTGAGCATATCTGTTACTGAGTCCCGGTAAATCGCGCCTGGCTCGATAAACGATGAGAAAAGCTTTCGAAGTCGGTTCGTAGGAAAGCGACACGGCAACATTATCAAGCCGTGCGATTAGATCGGACGGCTGGATGTCGCCGAATTCATCGAATTTGCGAGCAGTCGCATTTGACGTTTGTGCTAGTGTGAGTGAACTCGCGAGCGACGCCACACAAAACAGGAGCAAAAGTTTACGAAGCATTCAAGTTTGATTTAGCAAGGACCAATACCTCTAAAAGACCACCAAAGTATACCGATCAACACCAGTTCGGTCACCACAATTACACTGAATAACACTGGGTAGAGTACTCTCTGATGTCGACCGACATAGAAGATTGTGATCGCTATTGCACACAGACAGATGAAGACATCTTCGGTGTCAAACTTTGTGCAGGTGTAGCCGCAATTGAGCACTTGTTAATCCTGGTCACGCGTCAAAGACTTTGCCGAGGTCAATTCCAGATTACAGATGTTAGACCCCAAAGAAGTAAAAAAGGCACAAAACCTCTGTTGAGTTTTGTGCCTTTTGAAACTTCAGAGAAAAGTGGATTAGTGAATACCGATTCTCGAAATCGTATTCTGATTCCTGTTCGATACCCAGATACTCTTCCCGTCAAACACTACCGATTCAGGCTGAATGCCCACCGGAAATGTATCGAGCAGCGTCCCATCGCTGGCACGTAACTCTGAAACGTTACCGCTTCCCGTGTTCGCAACCCAGATGTTGTCTCCATCAAAAGCGATGCCGTGTGGGTTTAGACCGACTCCAAAAACACCCAGCAACGATCCGTCGCTCGCCTTGAGTTTCGAGACGGTACCTTCGTTGAAATTCGTTACCCAGATGTTCCTTCCATCAAAAGCAATTTCTCTCGGACCGTCGCCGACTGGAAAACTTCCCAGCACCACATTATCCGATACACGCACCTTCGTGACGGTGTCATTGCCGAAGTTGGCATACCAGATATTCGCGCCGTCGAAGGTTATACCAAACGGTTGAGACGCCGGGAAAAGTCCGAACACGGTGCCGTCAGGCCGCAGTTTCGTCACTCTACCGGAGGTGAAATTCGCAACCCAGACGTTTGTGCCGTCAAAGGCAAGACGGCTCGTGCTTCCCGTAACCGGAAACGTTCCGAGTAACGCTCCGTCGCTGGCGCGCAACTTCGAGACGCTGTTGGAAAGATTTGAAACCCAGATGTTCGTGCCATCGAAGGCAAGACCTGCCGGCCCATTGCCAGTGGGGAAGGTGCCGAGCACAACACCATCACTGGCGCGGAGCTTTATCAGTCTGTTCAAGGAAAGATTTGCGATCCAAATGTTCTCTCCGTCGAAAGCAGTGCCGAATGCGTTACCAGGCAAATTGATCGTCGCGCTGTTGGGTCGGATAAGATCCCAGCGAAGCATCCCAACGAGTATTGGATCGAATGGCGATCCGGACAAACCGCGAGCGCCGGTTGCGCCGGTGTCGCCTTTATCACCCTTATCGCCCTTGTCGCCCTTGTCGCCCTTGTCTCCCTGAGGACCGGCGGGACCAGTAGCGCCCGGAGATCCTTGTAGGCCTTGTAAACCTTGTGGGCCTTGTGGTCCCTCTGCTCCTTGTGGACCACGCTGACCTTCCGGACCTTGCGGTCCCTGTAGTCCTTCGGGTCCTTGTGGGCCTTGTGGTCCAGCTGCTCCTGTCGCGCCTTGCGGTCCCTGCGGGCCGGTTGCGCCTGTTGCACCCTGCGGTCCTTCTGGTCCCTGCGGACCTGCCGGACCCTGCGGTCCTTGTGGACCAGCGGTTTTATTCAACGTCACGATCAACTCAGGCTCATGACTCGTCTGCGGATTCTCCTTGCTGTCAAACAAGACTGAGGTGCCTGTGCCTGCCACGAGCGCAAGACCGTTATTGGTGGAGCTATTGAGCCAATCGCGCACGGCACTTGTCACATCAACTAACAGATATTGACCCTTCTTGTTCGCATCGATGTTGACCCCACTGAACACCAGATTACTGAGGGCAGGCGCATTGCGCGCTGTGATCGTCTTCTCGCTCCAGTTGTCCGCGAGCTCGACTACGTCAATCGTTCCCGGAACGGAAACGGTGCCGACATAAAGTTTCAGCGTTGCCTTGGCCACGTCTGAAGCCTGCGTGTCCGGTGGGAGTACGGGAGAGAGTTTGAATTTCAGATAAATCGTATTAGTTCCAGATACAGTCAAACTTGGGTTCGTGCCGTAGTTGGTATCGAGATCTTTCGGCAGCGTACTGGTATGAGCATCGTCGCTCAGAACACTCTGGGCCATGGTTAAGCCTGACACGGAGACCACCAATAGCAGAGCGCCGAACATGGTTTTGAATATTTGAAAAATAGCGGGTTTCATGTTTTCTCCTCTTAGTCTGGGCCAATGAGTGGCAGACACACGCCACCCTCACAAACTCCTGTTTGTGTCTCAGTGGTTTACCGGCGCGCACAAACTCCCGAGCCGGCAATTCCCACGCTCGTCTTTTAGTGGCTAAGAAAAGCGTTTCATCACGTGAGGGGAGAAGATTTATTGTCTGGCGGGGGTCGGTTGGCAGTCAGCTTCTGCGGTGTTGATTAATAGTTCTGAGTCGGGTGAGTGCGTGCGGGTTGTCGGGTTTAGAGCTCGGACCGGCCACGTGTCGAGGGTGGGCATCGTAAATGAGTATCCGTGTCTTCATGCGATTCGCCAACGCATAGCCTCCAAGGGCGCCGAACGTTCCCCCCGCAGCCGGAATTAAAAAGAATCCGGCTCGTTTATCTTTTGCGATTTCGAAACCTGCGGCGACCCCGGTTATCGCGCCAGCGTTGCGGACTAGCCGGCGAAGTTCGTCCGGTTTCGGAGAAAGTTCATAGATTTTAACTACACGATTGCGCTGCACCTCTGCAATCTCATTGCTGCGAGACAATCTCAGCATGTCGGCCGTCGCAGTGAGTAGTTTGCCCTTTAACTGTGTGTCATCGTCGAGTTGAATTTCCAATTCGACTCGAGAAGGTGTTGCTTGGACCACATCCCAGGCGTCAGAACTCGCGTTCACATTGGTCTGTGCAAAGGCAACAGTTGACAGAGAAGTAAGTAAGCAACAGGCAAGAGTTAAGGCGCAGTGGACCTGAGCGCGCATAGATACGGTCCTTTCGCTATTGTTGTAAAGAAATCTAACAATCGCGGATCACGATAGGTGCGCGATTGGTACACTTTTCGGATTGACACGTGGCTTTGCGCAAAAAGTCTAAATCCCGCTCACAGCAGTGGGCGGATCATTCAAGTTCTTTCTATTCATCAAAATGATCAGTAAACAGGCCGGACTTGAAGTATCCGCCAACTTCCGTTGGCGGGATTAGAACGTGATTCTAGGTTTTGTTATAGAAAGGACTTGAAGTATCCGCCAACTTCCGTTGGCGGGATTAGAACGTGATTCTAGGTTTTTGTTATAGAAAGGACTTGAACGAATCCGCCAACTTCGGTTGGCGGGACTTCTGATTTGTGTGACACGGCTGAAGCATCGTCTACAGCACCTTCTCCATCGGCACGGAAGTGACTGCCGTCGCGGGTGTGGACCGCCGAAAGCCGCAACTCTCATAGAAGCCGACAGCATCGGCCGCCACGTCAGATCGTACGCAGATACACTCATGCTTGCGGGCGAACTCTTCCGCAAGCATTAACATCACGCGCCCGTGACCTTTGCGTTGATGCTTGAGTCTCACGGCAACACGCCGGAAGATTGCATTCGGCGGCTCAATGTCGATCCTCAACACGCCAACGGGCACATCCTCGAAAAAGAGAATCTGAGCAAACCGAATCGGTAGCCGCTCATCCGGGCGATTCGGATCGTAGACCAGACCTTCACCGCGAGCCTCCCAGAGCACGGCGCGGCGAATCTCGTGGTAGGTCTGCCACTCGGTCTCATTCGCCGGAGCTCGTAGCTGATACTGCCTACCCTCAGTCATTGGTCCCCTTCGAAGGAGTGCCCTGATGAAATACCACTTGCCAACTCCCATCAAGCAGCCGCCACACCGAACTTCGCAGGGAATGAACGGGCTGCTCGCCTAACGCACCGTAACGGACTGCGCGGTACATTGTCAGAGCTACTCCCGGCCCCAGGAGCTGCGCTTTGAAGTCGGTAAGAGATAAACGAATCGGCGACTGAGACCTGAGAGTGTCGATGATAGCTTGTTTGTCGAAGACCTGCCCTGCGCTTCCGAACTCAACGAACCCTTCAGCCAGCAAAGCGTCGAGCCGAGCCGAGTCCTTCCGTACATCGGGCTGAAGCAGTTCCTCTTCCAATGTTTGGAGGTGTGATTCGATTGAGACGTCTAAGCTCATGTTCAAGCCTCCTCAGCTTCGAGTGCGGGGTCTTTGGTTCGTGCGGCGCGGCGTTCGACCCACTCGTAAACCATTGGCAAGATCACTATCTTGATTGGGCGTGTTACCAAGCCTCCGACCACTACGATCGCTAACGGCTTCTCGATTTCTGCACCGGTGCCGGAGGAGATGATGAAGGGGATTAAACTAATGCTGCCGATCAAGGCGCTCAATAACTCAGCGCGCAGACGCACGCTCGCACCGGTGATTACAGCTTCGTGCAACTCCATACCTCGATTGCGCAGTTTGTTTATATAAGACACCATCACCATTCCGTTTTGCACGGCGACGCCGAAGACCGCGATGAATCCAACTATTGCCGGCACGCTCAGCGGAAATCCGGAGATCAAAAGAAATGTCGTACTGCCGACGAGCGCGATCGGTATGTTGAAGATGATGGTCAGCGTATTTCGCAATGAACTGAAGCACGCATAAATCAGCACGAACACCAGGAGGAGCGAGATGGGTATAGCAATCAGCAACCGGCGCTCGGCCTGCTGGGCGTTTTCGAATTGCCCTCCCCAGGTGATGAAATAGCCGGCCGGCGTCGTCACCTGCAACGCGACGGCCTGCTGCGCGTCGCGCACGAAGCTGCCGATGTCTCGGCCCTTGACGTTGCACATCACCACAACTCGCCGAAGCGAGTTCTCGCGATCGATAACCGAATCGCCGCTTGATAACTTAAAGCTCGCCAATTGGCCCAGCGGTATGCGCCCACCAACCGGCGCGTTGACGAGGATATCGGCGAGCTTATCAACCTGATTGCGATAGTTCTCTTTCAGTCGCACGAAGATCGCAAACCGTCGTTGGCCCTCGAGCACGTCGGTAGCCGAGTCTCCACCAATCGCAATCTTGGTGACCTCGAGCACATCTGCAATGTTCAATCCGTAGCGCGCGATTTTGTCGCGGTCCACATCGACCTCCAGGTGCTCTTCGCCCGCAACCTGTTCGACTGCCAGATCCTCGACACCGCGAATGTGTGACATGGCGTCGCGAATACCATCGGCCAGTTTGCGCAACGTGTCCTGATCTTCACCAAAAACTTTGACAGCGATTTGCGCGTTGATTCCTGAGATAAGCTCGTCGTTCCGCGTTTGGATAACCTGCGAAAAATTGAATTTCACCCCAGGCAAACTCTCGACCTTGCTTCGCATTGCATCCACTAACTCATCCTTGGTTCTCGCAGTGGTCCATTGGCTCTTCGGTTTGAGACGCACGTAAAGCTCATCATTGCTGACACTCTCGGGATCGCCTCCCAGTTCCGCGCGTCCGATTTTGGCAACGACGGTTTCGACCTCCGGAAACTGTCGCAGAGTTTTTTCGATTTGCGAAGACACTTCAATGGCTCGCGGCAACGAAATGCTTGCCGGCATAGTTGCGCGCACAAGCATGTTTCCCTCATCGATCGTCGGCAGGAACTCACTTCCCAGAATGAAAATATCCGCCACACTCCAAACGAGTAAAAGACCCGCAAACGTCAGCGCGAGGTAGCGATGGCGAATCGCCCACTTGAGCACTGGAACGTAAATGCCTTTGAAGAACCGAATAATCGGATTGCTGCGGACTTCTCCTTTCTTCAGTCGCAGCCACAGCGCACACAGCATCGGCGCAATGCACAGCGCCATCAACATCGAACCAATCATCGAGAAGGTAACGGCGTAAGCGAGCGGCTTGAACAACTTTCCTTCGATGCCTTGCAGCGTGAACACGGGAAGAAACACAGCGATGATTATGACAATGGCAAAGAACATCGGCCGGCCAATTTCCTGTGCGGCAACCAGGATAGCTTCGCGTGTGGAGTGTTCCCGATGTTCCTCAAGATGGCGGTAAATATTCTCGACCATCACTACCGTTGCATCCACCATCATCCCAATGCTGATTGCGAGGCCACCCAACGACATGAGGTTTGCCGACAAGCCGTCGTACCACATCAGTATGAAAGCAACGAGCATGCAAAAGGGAATTGCAGCAGCGGTAATAAACGAGCTGCGAAAGTTACCCAATAGCAACACCAGAATGATCAGCACCAGCACCTCGCCCTCGATTAGCGATTCAACGACGGTGTGCACGCTGTTATCTACGAGCTCGGCTTGATCGTAGTAGTCGACAATGCTCACGCCCGCCGGCAATGCCTTATTGATCTCAGCTACTTTTTGCTTGATTCGCTCGATTACTTCCTTGGTGTTTTCGTTGATCCGCTTGAGAACGATTCCGGTAACTACCTCTCCCTGACCATCCTTGGTGACAGCCCCCTGGCGGATCTCGTTCCCGATCTCCACTCGAGCAACGTCGTTGACTCGAATCGGCGTGCCGTTGCGCGAGTCGAGCACGATGTTGCCGATATCCGCGACGTCTTTGACCAGACCGAGTCCGCGAACGACGTATTGCTGGTCGCCGTGCTCGATGAAGTTGGCTCCTGTGTTTTGATTATTGTTCTGGATGGCTTCGAACAGAGATTTGAGTGTGATGTTGTAGCTGACCAGCGCCGGCTGATCGACGATGACCTGATACTGCTTGACGTCGCCGCCAAAGCTGAGGACGTCGGCGACACCGGGCACCGTGCGAAGTTGCAGCTTCACGATCCAATCCTGAATCGTGCGCAATTCCTGATTGCTCTGTCCGTGACCGACGATCTGGTAGAGATAGATTTGACCCGTGCCGGTGGTGATTGGTCCCATCTGAGGTTCGAATCCCGATGGGATGCTATCTTTCGCTGCTGACAGACGTTCGAAAACTTGTTGGCGTGCGAAATAGATGTCGGTATCGTCAGTGAAATAGACGGTGACTACGGATAATCCGAACTTGGATTCAGATTGCACGCGAGTAACACCGGCGATCCCGTTCATCTCGTTTTCGATTGGAAACGTGATCTGTTGCTCGATTTCCTCCGGGGCCAGCCCTTCGGCTTCGGTATCGATTTCAACCTGCACCGGCGTGACGTCGGGAAACGCATCGACGTTCAATCTGCGCAACGCGAGAATCCCACCCGCTACGATCAGCATCGAGACAACGGCTACGAGCAATCGTTCGCGATAGAAGAAGGCAATAAAGTTATCGGTCATGGTCGCATTCGATTTCTATCCACAGATTACGCAGATCATTGTCCTGGCTTGCTTTGTTCCAGCAGCAAGTAGTTTCCCTTGACGACAACTTTGTCGCCCGCAGTGAGACCATCGACGATTTCCACGCGATCGTTGTTTTGAATCCCAGCCTGCACCTGACGCTTCTTGTAACCATTGCCTTCCGCAACAAAGACAATTGTTTTTCCCTCGTCATTGAGAACTGCTGATTGCGGAATCGAAATGGCCGCTCGATTCGCATCGGTAACTATTTGCACGTTCGCAAACATGTCTGGTTTGAGTCTGCCGTCGGGATTAGCGACTTCAGTCCGAACCTTCACGGTGCGTGTCTCGGGATCGAGAACGCTGTTAATCAAGATCACTCTTCCCGAGAACGTTGATTGTGGAAAGGCGGTGACCGTGAGCTTTACTTCCTGTCCCGGTCTCACTCGCGGAAGGTCTTTTTCAAAAACGTCCGCATCGATCCAAACCTGCGACAGATCGATGATCTTGAACAGATTGGCATCAGTACCGACGCTGGCGCCGACAGTGGCATTGCGCTCGACGACGATGCCATCGATCGGCGAGTTGAGTGAAAAAGTTGCGGCCAGGTCGGTTTTCTTTGCGAGCGCGTCAATCGTAGCGTCGTTGAGACCGAGTATGAGCAACTTACGGCGCGCGGCGGTGAGCGCAGCCTTTGTCCCATTTACTGCGCTCTCGCGCGCAGCTTTAGCCACCTCGAGATCGTGTTCGGCAGACTGGAGATTCTTACCCGCAGTGACTCTTTGTTCGTAGAGCAGCTTATTGCGATCGTAACTTTCCTGAGCCAGCTTCACTTCGGCAGCCGAAGATCGAACGGCATTCTCATAATCCGCGAGAGCTTTGAGATAGTCGGCTTCGGCTTGATCGATATCGGCTGATTCGAGATCGGCAAGCTTCTGACCTTTTCTCACTCTGGTCCCTTGACCGGCATAGAGACGCACGATTCTTCCCTGATTGACAGGACCAATCACTGCCACACGATTTTCCGGAACAAGAATTTTGCCTGTTGCAGGGATCACACCGGCGATGGATTGCGGTGCCACGATCTCGGTCTCGATGGCGCTGCTCTGTGCTGACGCGGGTGTTGGCGAACTGTTCGCCGAAGAAGAAGGCGCGGGCGGCGTCCGTTTGCACCCTATCTGCACCGTCGCGCTGAGAAGCGTTAGCAAGAGAATTGTTTGCAGTGTCTTCGGATGAATCATGTTGCTCCTTTCGCGAGTGAATCAGTGCAACGGCGTTGCTGTAGCGAGTTCGAGATCGAGCAGCGACATCTGGTAATCAAAGAGCGTCTGGTAAAACCCTGCGAGCGTGTCGCGGCGAGTGCGAATCGCGTCCAGCAAATCAAGCGTCGAGCTTTCACCGGCCTTCATAGCGATCTGCGTCATGTTCTGAATGTTGTTGACCTTGGTAATCACTCCGGTTCGGTAAAGATCGACCCGGTGCTTCTGCTTCTCGAAGGCAACGAGAGCCTTGTCTACGTCGCTCAACACTTGATTCGTAAGGAACTGTTGCTGGTTTTGGGCCTTCTTCCTTTCGATGAGGGCTTTTGCCCGTTCGCCCTGATTGCGATTTGATGTGGGGATCTCAATGCCAACGCCGAAGGTGTAGCTGCTGGTGCCGGACGGAACTTGCTCGATGCCGCCGCCCAGCGTGAGATCGGGAATGCGCTGAGCGTTCTGCAAGCGGATATTCGCATCAGCGGCGCGTTCGCTTAACTTCGCGGCTCTTAGGTCAGGCCGCGCTGCTAACGCTAAATCGAGCAGTTCGTCATGTGAGAATTGATGAGCTTCATAATCAATGGATCCCGTGACCTCGACGTTCATTGCGCGATAGTCACCACCGAGCGCGAATCGCAGGTCGCGTAACGCGACTTCATAATCTCGTTCCGCGTTTGCCAGATCGGTATCGAACTTGAGTTTCTCAACTTCGACGCGGTCGAGATCCAGTCCCGAGATCTCGCCGGCGTTCATGAGTTCAGTGGTGTGCTTAACTATTTCCGCGAAGGTTGTTTCATTTTCCTGAGCGAGATTGAGCAACGACTGGTTCAGGACCACTGTGTAGAACTTGCGTTTGAGATCGTTGGTCAACTGCCAGACGACCATCTGGAACTGTCCACGAGCTACCTCGGAATTTGCGTCCGCGGTTTCCATTCGTTTGCTGCGTTTTCCGCCGAGCTCGATCGTGCGCGAGATGCCGTAGTCATAAGTTTGCTCTTTGATGATTGGTCCACTGAGATTTACCGGCAGGTCTGACAGGCCAACCGAGAGTTGGGGATTAGGACGCAGTCGCGCTGTCAGTTTCTCTGCATCCGCCGTTTCGATATCGTAACGAGCCGCCACTAACTGCAGGTTCTGTCGCATGAAGATTTCAATGGCCTCAGCCAGAGTGACTGATCGTTTCGCGGTGGTTGGCGTTTGCGTCTTCGGGGCGACGTTGTTTTGATCCCAAAATACGGCTGGCTTTTCCTGCGCGTGGATTCCGGAAACGGCTACCGCAATTAAAGTCAGTACAGGCAGAAACGTGCGCCACTGATGCATTCCTCACCTCTCATTCATCTTCTGAACAGATTTTCAAACTGCGCGCGATAGCCGCCAGCCTGAATAGACCGATGGCTGGCAAGGCAGCTCACCCGAATCTGAGTCTTTTGAAATCGGTATTACGACAGACCAGTCAAGCTGATGATCTGCACTTCACTGAACTCAATTCAGAAAATAGGAGGTGCACGACCTAACGTAGGTAAGGCTGAAGTAAAAAGATAGGAAATGGTTTCTTGGGAAAGAAACGCGAATTGCTGTGCTGTGTGAGCAACGAGTATTACTTGAACTAAACCGCCGAAAAGCTGCCGCTGAAATTGACAGAGCGAGCAATCGCTCTGATTTGAATGATCCTGGTACGAAGATTGTGAATCACCGCCCTCGGCGACGGCCGTAATCGATGAACGGCGCGATGAAGAAAAGCCGTGGCTATGTGCTGCCTCCACGATCGCTCCATAACCGATCGTAAGAAGCAACAGATACGCGAGCAAAAAGTTAGACCGGACGTTCACTTTGATCCGTGCCCTTTGCTACAGCACGATATCTTACTGGAAGGATCCTTTGCAAAGAGAAAAGCCTATCCACAGATTACACAGATTCTAAAATCTGTGTAATCTGTGGACCGACTTCGCCATTCTTCAGCCGTGATGGCCCATCTCTCGTGATCGCGCCATCGTCCCGCAACCTTTAAGTACCGCGGAGAAAATCCCTCTAATCGGAAACCTACGCCTTTTACCAGACGGCGTGATGCCTCGTTCTCGGGCTGAATGTTTGCTTCCAATCGATGAAGGCGTTGACGTCCAAATGCCTCGGACAAGATCGCGCGAAGCCCCTGCTTCATATAGCCGTGGCGATGATAGGGTGCGAATGCGTAGTAACCCAGGTAAGCTGAACAGAAGGAACCGCGCACAATCTCGCTAATGTTGAAAACTCCGGCAAGTTCGCCGAGATCGGTTCGCACCCAGTAGCTGAGATGTGTTTTCTGGCGCAGCCTTTTAAGATAGGCATCAAACTTTTCTGGTGTTGCTGGAGGCGATACCCAACCTCGGTGTAATGCTCTGCTTCGTCTCACGGCGGCAAGAAATTCATCGCGCCGTTTTCGGGATGGTTCTTCCAGAATGCGGTTCTTGTTCATTCGTTTGTGAAGTCGCTCAATCTCGTGCGTCCGACGATCTGTCCCGTACCAATTAAAATACAAGCTAAACCCTGCAAGGGTTCGAAAGGAGCGACTGAGTGAGCGAGATATTGAAATTCGCCACTGTCGTGGTCTATACGGACGACGTGCCGGCAACGATTGAGTTCTACCGTCGCGTGACCGGGCTGGAGCCGACGTATTACGACGCCGAGCTCGGATTCGCTCAACTCGGCAATGATCAGGCGGTCGCGATCGCCTCGCACGAAGCGGGGATGCTGATGCTAGCCGATGGCTACCACCAGGTGAGCAGCCAGCGAGTGTGCGGGACTGAAATCGCGTTCTGGACAAGCGATGTCGCCGCCGCTTTTCAGGTAGCCGTGGAAGCTGGGGCCATCGCGCTAACTCCTCCGCGAGTGATGCCGTGGGGTCAGACCGTCGCCTACGTGCAGGCGCCCGAAGGTACGATCGTCGGCTTCGTGACACGCGCCTGATCTTCAGCGAGGTCTAGCGCGCCGACTCGACGAGCGGGTTTTCTAACGCACACTTGAAGTCCTGACCAACCAAAGGGTAGTACACCTTTCCCGAAACCTTGACCCTGGTTCCGTAACCTGCGACTGGTCCATCAGATGTGTGCACCTTGAGGTCCTTGTCCGTGAACTCTTTTGGCGCCATCTCAACCTGGTTTGCCTGGTTGCCAATCCGAGTCTGCACGCCAATGGGCGTCCCACTGTAGTCGCCGCCTCCATAAAGCCGGAGCACGACGCTGCTCGTGCCTGTGAACTTCTCAGGGAAGCGCAGAAAGCCGACGACTGCGACCCGCTTACCTTCGTTAGCCTTGTCGCACAGCGACGCGAAGTCCTTCGTCTCACCTGTTGTCGGCGGCTCCGGGGCGCCGCCTCCGCACGCAGCACAGAGCATGAGCAGCCCTATACATAAGATCCTGCGAAGAGTCATAGATGATTCCTCAAGCGATTAACGGTTCGAATTCACGATGTGAAGAGATGTTAACACGACGGGAAGTTATCATTCATGTAGCTTTTTTAAGCTGGTGATGAGCCAAATCGCGAATGATTTACGCCTTAATAAACGAGCCGTTGCCCAGGGCGCATAAATCAGGAGGACGCCATCATGACCAATGAACAGATCAAACTAGTGCAAGATAGTTTCAAGCAGGTCGCCCCGATCGCCGAGACCGCCGCCCAACTCTTCTACGCACGACTCTTTGAACTCGACCCCGATCTCGAATTGCTCTTCAAAGGAAATCTTAGCGAGCAAGGCCGCAAACTAATGCAAATGCTCGGTCTCGCCGTCAACAGTCTTGACCGGCTGGAACAACTTCTGCCAGTCGTGCAATCGCTCGGCACACGACACGTCGGCTATGGGGTTCGCGACAAAGACTACGACACAGTGGGCCAGGCGCTTCTTTGGACGTTGCAGAAAGGCTTGGGCCAGTCCTTCACACCCGAAGTTGAAGCAGCATGGACTGACGTTTACGCCACGCTTGCGTCCGCAATGCAAAGTGGGACGGAAACACCGGTCGGAGCCGTTGCTATAGCCGAGACGGTATGAGTTGCTGGATATAGGGACTGGGCGATCCATAGCTGACGATTGCCACGTCAACCTCCACATCCTTGTAGAGGGCCAGGGCCCGTTGGATTGCGCCAATGATCCATGGTGGTTCGTTGCCGAACGCTCCGCCACCGAGCAACGTAAGAAACAATCTGTTACTTCCGTGGCTCATCGCATTCAAGATCGCCGTACAAAACGTTGCCTCATACGCTGCTTCGAGAATAAGCCGTGCGAATGCCGCCCATAGATGCGAAGGATGACGGGAATAGGCAACCGGCAAGGCGGAGCAATAAGCTTGTGACACGACGTGGCTGGAGTCATTGAGCGTCACTTGTGTATTCCAGTGTATACCGATGCGTAGTAACTCGCGGAGTCTATCAAGCTCACTCTCACTCGAGGCTTGCAGTCGATTCGCAATCTCAACTAAACCGCTTTGTGAGCAGAGCGCATAACCGTTTCTCATTTCCCACAGACGGCTCTCGGTATTTCCCAATGCGGCGCCGATATCCGCAAGACAGTCGATCTGGTTATTTGTTGATTGGCCGGTTTGCCCGTTGATGAGGGCAAAGTAGTTTCGATAAATCGTTCCCGCACCAGCAGCGATCGCACATGCAGGTCCCTGCGTACGATCGTGCTCATAGATGCCCACGCCATCTTCAGGTGTGTAATTCGGAGATACCATTTCCAGCAGGTTGAACTGGGAAGCGACCTGAAAAAGCGATCCGGCATTCGAAACGTCTTTGTGCAAGTGCTGGACGTTGGCAACGACTTCACGCAGGGATATTTTTCCTTTCTTATACCCACTCGCGTGAACACGTTCGCGTAGTTCGGCCAGAGTCGGGGTTTCCAATTGGCCGCACACCAATACTTTCCCGTTTACATGCGATCTCAACGTCTGCCCGTCAACAGTGATGTTCTCCCGCACCTGCTGTGGGTATTCTTCAGCAAAGCCAGTCAATGTTTTAAACCACGTCATTGGACCTCACAAGGAGAGAAACGTTTCGTTCGCTTTTTCTCATAGACATAGAGAGTCATCCCGTTCCGGTTCTCTCTCTCTCGCTCAGAAATTCTATTAAAGGAGGATGACATGTCAGAAATAAAACTCTCCAACGAACCACCCCACAGCAGTCCCAGCCCCCGGCAGCGTTTTCACGGAGTGCTGCCGGTACGCGGGCTTGAAGATGTCCCGCGTTCCACTCTCTACGAAGGACGCTTTGGGCGAATGTTTCGCCACCTTCCACCTTTCGCTCCCGATGATGCTGATCTTCTGTCGTTGGGTGCACTGATGATTGAGACCGAGGCGCAAGCCGACGATCCTAATCTCGACAATCCGGATATTCCCGCGGGCTTTACGTATCTTGGTCAGTTCATTGACCATGACATCACGTTTGATCCGAATTCTAAACTCCAGCGCGACAATGATCCCGATGCGCTGCGTAACTTCCGCACGCCCCGCTACGATCTTGATTCGCTCTATGCGGATGGACCGGACAATAATCCATATCTCTACGCGGACGACGGCATCCATCTGCTCGTTGGCAAGAACGAGGCCGGCGAAGACGACCTGCCGCGAAACTCTGCCGACCCGAAGCGCGCTCTCACCGGCGATCCACGTAACGACGAGAATGCGATTGTCTCTCAACTTCACCTGGCTTTCATTAAGTTTCACAACAAGGTCGTAGATTCGATGCCCGCCGGTACGCCTAATCTTTTTGATGAAGCGCGGAGAATTGTCCGCTGGCATTACCAGTGGGTGGTTTTACACGACTTCCTCAGAAAGATCCTCGGTGGTGACGATGTAATCAACGATATCGTCAAGCTTGATAAATACAAAGTTCCGTTTGGTGGCGGCACTAAGGACATACAGGGAGCCTTGCACGTCGATCTAAAGTTTTATCATTACCGGAATCAGCCATTTATTCCCGTCGAGTTTTCAGTCGCGGCCTATCGTTTCGGCCACAGCATGATCCGCACTGACTATGAGCTCAATCCGGCAACCGAAGACCCTGACGATGTCGAAATCTTCGGCGAGGAAGGTGAAGACCTGCGTGGTTTTCAGGAGCGACGGGAAGGTTTGGAAATTCAGTGGGCTCGTTTCTTTGAGTTTTCCGGCATCCCTCAGAAGCCACAGCTTACACGAAAGATCGATACGAAACTGGCCGTTGGTCTGGGTAACCTGCCCTTTATTACCGACATGTTTAGATCACTCGCGCAACGCAACCTTCTGCGTGGCAAGGCGCTTGGCCTGCCCTCGGCTCAGGCGGTAGCAAGAGCGATGGGAATGACGCAGGGCAACATTATCCTGACGCCCGCGGAGTTGAACTTACCCACTAATGCTCCGGGCGGCAAACCAGGCGATCCGCCGCGCAATCTGGCAGCAGCTTTCAACCAGGATACGCCACTCTGGTTCTACATCCTGAAAGAAGCCGAGGTGCGCTGTGGTGGTAAGAAGCTTGGACCGATCGGAGGACGAATTGTTGCTGAGGTATTCGTGGGTCTACTTGCTGGAGACCCGTCATCGTTCCTGAGCGCGGAACCAACCTGGCAGCCAAAGCAAGGGCAGTTTGGCGCCCCTCAAGATGGAAAGTTTTTCATGTCTGATCTCCTGCGTTTCGCGGGAGTAAAGATTTCATAGCACACGCACTGGACCAATCAAGTAGAGCTGGCCGCTGGAACTTGTTTCCCGCGGCCTTCTTCAATCGTGGCTTTTGGCTGATAGCGACTTTTGAGCCAAACCAAATCCAGGCGGCTCCTAAGGAAAAATCCTAGCGCGATCTAAAGAAGACAGTGGTATAGTCGTTCGCGTCCGCGATATTCCGTTTCTGCTGTCGCGTTAGTCCTCAAGCCTTACGAACTTTCGCGAGTGGCAACTGCAAGTTAACAAAATCACAGGGACAATTTATGGCAAATACCCCCTTTACAGTCGCCGACTACCTACTCACCCGGTTGAAGCAGCTCAACGTCACGGAGGTCTTTCAGATTCCGGGCGATTACGTGCGGAACTTCACCACAACCTTGGAAAATTTTGATGGTGTCAGGGCCATTGGCTGCATCAACGAGCTCGATGCTTCTTATGCAGCCGATGCGTACGGGCGCACCAGAGGACTGGCAGCCTGCTCGCTCCAATATGGAGTGAGCACCTTTATCTCACTGAACGCTATTGCGGGCGCTTACGTCGAACGCAGTCCGGTAGTGGTCATCAGTGCGACGCCGGGCGCTGATGCACGGCGCATCACCGATATGTATGGTGTGCTCTATCACCACTCGACTGGCAACCTTGCAGCCGAGGTGGAAATTTACAAGCAAGTCACTGTGGCTGCCGAAACGCTGAGCACTTCAGCCGGCGCGGCGGAAAAAATCGACAACCTGCTCATCGAATGCATTACGCACAAGCGGCCGGTTTACATTGCCTGTTACAAAGAGGTCTGGGCCGAACCTTGTCCCAAACCATCAAACAAACCGTTGCAGCCGCGGAAACTAACGAGCGAACCGCTGGCACTTGAAAACGCTGTAAACGAGGCGTGGACAATGATCACCGCTGCGAAGAATCCGATGATCTTCGCGGGCGTGGAAGTGCTTCGTTATGGTCTGGCTGACTTATTGCAGAAGATCATCGACGCCAGCGGCTTCCTTTACACCACCACGACTCTTGGCAAAACAGTACTCGACGAAGGAGGCAAAAAGTTTATCGGTACCTATTCCGATGCCGCGTCGATCGAGAGCGTGCGCACCCTGATACCGCAAGGCGATTGCTTTCTGACGTTCGGCACGATCATTACCGACGATTACCTGGAGTTCATCGAGAGCAAATATGCGAATATGGTGCTCGCCACCTCGGAACAAATCCGAGTCGGATACTTCGTTTACGAAGGCGTAACCATGAAAGACCTCATGGAAGCGCTGCTGAATCGCTTCGAAAAGACGAAGGGTTATCCGCTTTCGACAGTGGCGCCGCCCCAGCCACGTTATCCGGATCCGTGGGCCGCGAATTCCGATCCTAAGTACAACAACAAACCCGACATTCTTACTTACAACCGCTTCTTCCAGCATTCGATGAAGTTCCTGCAGGACAACAATCTGCTCGACGAGATTGTGATGACCTTTGGCATCAGCTCTTCGATCTACGTGGCCACAAACGCCTATGGTTTGAAGCAGAACAGTTTCATTGGCTCCGCCGCTTGGCAGATCATCGGCTACGAAACAGGCGCAGCTTCCGGTGCACAGCTTGGCAGTGGAAAAAGGGCGTGGACTGTCGCCGGCGATGGCGGCTTCATGATGTGTTGCCAGTCGCTGTCGACGCTTGCCAGAAACAATCTTAACGCGGTGATTTTTGTGATCAGCAACGGCGTTTATGCGATCGAACAGGTATACGTCGACATTACCGCGTTTGAAGCCGGGCCCAGTCACAAGTTTGACACCTTCGACATCCTGCCGAAGTGGGACTACATGGCCCTGGCGCAAGCGTTCGGCGCAAAGGGATACCGCGTATCCACTATCAAAGAGCTGAACGCGGCCTTGCACGACATCAAGAAACTGACGAAGCAACCGGCACTCGTCGAGGTGATCGTCCCGGAGAAAGACCTGCCGCTACAGATGTACCGGCTCGGGATCGAACCATAAGGCAATTTCTAAAAAAGGACCAACTCATGAAGAAAAAATACTCAATCTTCGGCGCAGGCGCCGCCGGACTCTACACTGCATGGCGGCTGCTGGACGGCAAGCCCGCCAACAAAGGCGATCAGGGCAAACTACTAAACAAAGGCGACGTTCTCGAGTTATACGATTGGGGCCAATACGACTTCTCAAAAGCTTTTCCGGGAACGCGTCCGGCCGGCGCGCGCGTGTGCACTCACCATTACAAGAACGACAAGAAGAATTCCTACGTCGAACTCGGCGCCATGCGCTATGCAGACTGGGATGGCGATGACAGCGCCAAAAGTCCCGGACATCGTTTGGTCACAACTGTGATCGAATTACTTGGCCTCAAGAAGTTTTCGGTGCCGTTCAATGCGTCGACCAATCCGCTGTTTTATCTGCGCACGCGGAATTTTTATTTGAATGACGTCACTTCAAATAATCCCGCACCCTACAACGTAGATCATTACGGTGGCGCTACTTCTCCCGACACTGGGTTCACCGTGCTTCAGAACCTGTCATTGACAACGGACCAGGCGACGAACATGACCCGCGCGGAGTGGTGCGAGTTCTACCAAAACGGAACAATCAATGTCGACTTGCCGGAGTCGTCCGTTTTTCAAAAAGGCGATCGCATGACGGACATCGGCTACTGGGACTTGATGTTCGATCAGTTAGGACCAGAGGGTTTTGCTTATACGGCGGACGGAAACGGCTACACGTCAAATATCATCAACTGGAACTCAGCGGATGCGATTCAGGCCAACAACGAGTTTGGTCCTGGTGCTGAATACCATACGTTGACCACGGGTTATTCCAGTGTGTCCAATGCCTTGTTTGACGCGATCGTAAAACTGACAAAAAGCAAAGGGGTTGAGTTCAAGTATTATCCCAACACCCGCCTCCACTCGATTCTTCAGATCGACAAGGTAATCCACTACACGATCGCAAAACGCGACAATCCCAACAAGAAATCAGGCTCAGGCACCACGGATGCAGCCTGGCTGGCCATGCCGCGCTATTCGCTGGATCTCGTATCCCAGGCCACGCGCTATGAAGATCATCAGGGGCTCGACGTGCTCAACCACGAGAAGGTGCAGTTGTATCTGGAGTCTGCCATTCTCCAGCCGTCATACAAGGTTGGCATGTTCTTCAGCTCGCCGTGGTGGCTCGCTACCGCCACTCCCCCTCCTGCTTATCCGGCGCCAATCGTCGCCTACGAAGTGACTGACGATGTGCTGGCGCAGTTGGCGGCGGCGGGTTTTCCTAAAAAGTACATCCAGAAGATTCGTAACGCGACGAATCCGGCGATACTCGAGATTCCTTACACGCCTGCGTCCAGCTTTATTCAGGCAGTGGAACAAGCCATCCAGGAACGGCTGACGGTGGCCGAGGAACAGTCGCTGCTGAATCTATCTCAGCGCAACACGATTGGACCGAGCATTACAGATACGCCCATACGCATGATCGTCTATTTTGGAAATAATGCGGCGGACCAACATCAGGCTCCGGTTTACGGCATTCTTGCCAGTTACGACGACGAGCAGTTCACATCGTTTTGGCAGGAGCTGGAGCTGGGAACGCAAAAACAACGCAAGGTGCCGATTTCAGCAGACTATCAACCACTCGAAGGCCCGCGCAAATTGCCTGACATCATGGTGAAGATGTTGCGCAAGCAACTCGCGGCTGTGCACTTTGGACCAAACTCAGATTACACCGCGGTGCCCCCTCCACTGGAAGCGACTTATATGGATTGGTCGTTGCCGCCGTTCAGTGCCGGTTATCACGCCTACGCAGCTCACTACAATATCTGTGACGTGCAGCAGAAGATTCGCAAGCCGTCGCAGTTGATCGACGGGGCAGACGCGAACATTTTCATAGTTGGTGAGACTTATTCAAACGATCAGGCGTGGATGGAAGGCGCATACTGCACCGCTGAATCAGTGCTGAATGATTTCTTCGGAGTGAAGCCATTAATCAATAACAAGAACTATCCATTCATCTGCCCCTGCAGCTGAGCGTTGCTCCAGAGGAGCACCATGTTTATAGCCTCGCGTTTTGAATGGCATGTGCGCTCCAGCGGAGTGCAATGTGTTTTCACGTGTTCAATTACATGCCGCTCCTAACGGAGCGGGATAACCAGCTAATGCGAAGGGCTATATACATCTTGCTCCTCTGGAGCAAAGAATCTCGACTTTTAAACTAATACCCGCTCTAATCGGGCAGCGGGCAGAGGTCTGTTGTCTCAAGTCGTCTTCTCTCGCTTTACGGGAATTGGTTCAAACGTGCGCGTTGTGTGGTCCGTTACACTCGATAAGGGTTCTTGTACCGCGTACGCTTGTGGGGCACCAAGCTCTTTCGTAGTGTGTTGCGCCAGTGACTCGGTTGTGACTCGTTCCTCAGCACCGCGATTCCGCCGGAATAATAGAAACAGATACACGCCTTCAAGAAAGATCATTATGAAAAAGCTCAGCGCAGCAAAACCGAGAATCTGACCCACCTGAAGTTCGAGTACAGCTTTCATTACACCAAGGAGTGCCGTGATTGCGAACATGCCTAATATAAATGTTCCCGCCATTGCGGAGACAAGGAGCCCGGGTTGGACATCACGAGAGGTGGCGACTTTATCGTTGTTGGACACAACGATTCGAGCACCACAATGATTGCAGTAGCTCAAACTCTCCGCGACCGCTACCCCGCAAGTCGAACAATACATCGGGATTCACCTCCTCGAACCACTACGATAACGGATTCTCTTAAGTTCTCCGAGGTTGAACCGGTCGAAGCACCGCTTTGCACAAAAGTGGTTTTAACCATCTCGCAGCGAAGTGCTCAGGGGAGCACCATGTCTACTCTTGGCCGCTGCTGCGGACGCGAGCCGCAGCAGCAAGCCGTAACAGTCTCAAGGATTGTTTACCATGCTTAGACAACCTCGTAATTCTGCATCATCTCGTTGTCTTCATGGTCCAGTATGTGGCAGTGCCACACAGTGAACTGCATTATCTCGCGCAGGAAGATACCGCCCTGCTGTGGACTGCGTGGCCCGTTCGGGAAAGGCGCGGGCGCGTTGTTCTTCAGTTGGATCTTTGTGCCTGGAGCTGTGCTGGTGAAATCCAGAAGAATGTTAGCGCGCTCACCGGTGTGCGATGCGGTTTTTCGCGCAGGAGTGATGAGCGAAGTTGCGAAATGATTTGTACGTGATGCGCGGGTTGGGAGCAACCGCCTACTCGATTCGGACAAGCCCTTCGTTACTCTGCACGCCGCGAGGGTTGACGCTGATGGATACCTCTCCGGCCTTTGCGAGTTCCGGGGGGAGCTTGACCACGACCTGAGTGATCCACTCCCAGTCGGGCACTTTTCTTACCGCCTCGACGACCAACGGAAAGACTCTCTGCTGAGTGTCTTTGGCCTGGGCCGTAATTACCGCGGAGCTCTCTCCAGCTCTCAACTCCGTATCGTAAGTGAAAAGGATCAGACGAGTCTGGTGGTCTGGAGTAAAAGGAAGTGTTGTCGGGATGGAGAACGGTTCCCCGATCATCATTACGGAATCGAGTGCCGCCACTCTTCCTGAGTCGGTCGCATTAATCGTTTGGGTGGTGAGCAATTTCGGTGAGGGCGGCGTGCTCAAAGGCGTCAGTTGCACGTCGATACGCTGATAATAAATAGCGGTTGGGCCTTCGAAACCTGAGTCCGTCCCGATCAGAAGCCAAAGCTCGCCGTCAGCGTTTGCCATGACGGGTGCTATGTGTCGATGGATTCGTTGGATCGAGACGTACGGTTGCGAGTTTAAGTTGCACGGCAGTCCGTTCCCTATGTTGCCTGCGACTGAAGCATGGATTCCGCTTTGGGACTGGTCGGATTTATCAACGTTCATACGCACGTTTCGCAAGAACCCCACGAGTGGGTAGAACGTGGGTTTACCAAGCAACGTGCGCGGCTCAGCTGGCGAACCGCCGACCTTAACAACTACACCAGTGCCCGGGGGGCTGCCGATCCCTCCGCAACCTTGCGCGTTGGAAGCCAGTACCACGGTGTAATCGAGCCAGTAGGCTTGGCCTGCCACGATACCGTCAGAAGGGCCAAGGCGGCGCTTCATAAACATGAACAGGTCAGCCGAGTGGTTTGTGCCCTGGAAGTAGAAGCCAGTCCCACTGACACCTAGCTCAGGTGGTAAATTTCGCATCTCTGCACGCAGCGCATATCCCGAGTCGTCGCCCGACGTTGAGTAATCAGCGAAACCACCCTCCCATCCGAGAGAGCCGTGACGGAAATCGAAACTAAACGAGAGCGGCGTGGCTGCGGTCTGGGCAGCCGTAGGGATGCTGAAGGCGAGGAACACCAAACAGGTGACTACGATGTTGAGACAAATTTTGAATTGCATAAATAGCTCTGGGCCGTTGGAGGCATTTTACGGTCTCTGCAACGAGATTGAAATGTCGCCAACTGTTTACATGTTGAGTTTAGAGTCTACAGAATGAGACACATTGAATTTTTGAGCCCTCTCCATGAAGACAATTTTCCTCATCGAGACAGATGGCACCTGATTTGCAGCCAGGAAAGACCCAAGTCTTGGAAACCTCAATGGGAGCGTCCTCATGTCAGTCAAGAATATATTCATCTGTTACAGGCGCGACGACGCGGAAGGTTATGCCGGGCGACTTTTTGATCGACTCAACTATCGTTTTCCCAGGCGCGTCTTTATGGACGTCACCGGTATACGGCCCGGCGCGGATTTTTCCCGAGTGATTCAAGAAACAGTAGGATCCTGCCACGTCCTGATTGCCATTATAGGTAGACAGTGGATCACACTTAAAGACGGCGCTACGAACCGGCTGCGGCTGGAGCTCGCCAACGACTACGTCCGCCGTGAGATCGCTACTGCTCTTAGTAGAAATATCACTGTGATTCCGGTACTGGTGCACGGCGCGGAAATGCCGTCCAGTGCGTTACTCCCGTCTGATCTTGCGCCACTATCCTTGCGCAATGCTCTTCAAGTAACCGACGGCGATTTCGATCACGATGCCCACCGCCTTGTTGAGGCTGTGGAAATTGCGTGCGGTGAACCAAGTCCGATACCTCGTGCTCCCATTCAGCCGAAAAGAAAAAATAGTTGTCTCGTGTTTGCTCTGGGTGCCATCGTAACTGTGGGTGTGATTTTCTTCTTGCTGGTGATGCTGGGACTGCTGGCTGCTTCGACTGCTAACACTACCGGCGCAGACGAGAAAACACAACCAACTACGATCTCTAAGTCAGATGATATCCCTAAGCCAGTTTCATTTGCGTCTCCCAGAGAGAGTTCAACGTCAACTCCAGACCTCGTTGCGGTTCACAAATCGAGACTGATGTCAGCCATTCGACTTGCAGACTATGCTCAAATAGAGACGTCTCGCAGCCTTGACCCGGCCCCGCTTTATAAAGTCTTCACAGGAGAAGCACTGAGATCGCATCTGGCAGAAATCGAGACTCTGAAATCCCGTGGTCTAGTGATAGATTCACGCCTGGAGAATCAAAAATTCCAATCTTTCAAAGTCAGCCCGGATGGGTTGCATGCGGAAGTGCAGCTGATTGAGACATGGAGCAGCACTTTCCTTTCGGCCTCTACTCAGCAGTGCCAGGGTCATATTCCGAGCCATCCAGTCCCGCAAACTGTTTTTCTTGAACGTAAAGATGACGTATGGGTCGTGGATACTGAGACGCTCGACCTCTCCACGGAGCCCGACATGGTTCCGTGTTGAAGAGTTGAACAATCTTCGCAATTCTTGAGATCATTCACTGGAGATTTGCATTAATCTCGGCGGCATGCTCGAGGCGCTTTCCCTGGATGCTTTTGTGCAAAGCCTTTGGCCCACATGAATTTGGTTACGTGACGCCAAAGAGAGAATGGGATAGAGTTGTTATGGCTCTTTCTTCACAAAGGTTGTCTAACAACTACAGTTTATGAACCATATGAAAATATTAATCCTTGTCTTGACTCTGATCTTTTTCTTTTCATCATGTAGTGATGTTCAGAAAGATATAGATGCCACAGTCGCCCAAAAATCCTCCAGTAATGACGTGTCAGCGATCGCGGGCTTGAGACTCATAAAAAACGCCGAAGTTACCTACCTAAGCACCTCTGGCTCGGCTGAATTCGGAACTCTGAAACAGTTAATTGATGCTCAACTGCTCGACGCTTCTTTCGGAGAGGTGAAGAGTGGCTACAAGTACCAAGTGCGATTAACGTCACCAGACAATAAATCATATGAAGCTTTGGCGACCCCAACCGAATATGGCTTTAAGGGAAATCGATCCTTTTATATGAGCGCGGATGGAGTTCTTCGTGGAGCAGATAAGAAAGGCCAAGAAGCAAATTCAGCAGACCCATTAGTTGGCAACTAAGTTCCCATAGTACCGCTCGTGGGTAGAAAACTCGCCTTCATCCTTGCCGTTTCAACCCTGCAAAATTCCCACGAATCTTGAGTGGCTGGTAGGGCCATGCGGCAGTTCTACCTGAGACAGCATTCTTGCAGATAGCAACTTCCAGTTCGAAACTCCCTTCGAGTTCATCCGAGCTCGTGCGCGCGGTGGCGTGAAGATAGCCAACGGTCGGATCTGCAGGTCGACAGTTGAATTTCAACGGTCTGCCGCCGAGTTTTACCGGAAATGCAACGTGTGTTCCTTGAGCTAGCCGTCCTTCGCCGTCGGTCTCGATCAAAAGGTGCCAGCCGCCGTCGGCGGTAAGCTCGATATGATCAGGTGTTATCTTGCCGGCTTTTGCGCCAGGACTTGACTGATCGAACGATGGTCCATGATCGTAGCCCAGGATGACGCCAGGAATCTCCCACGGTGCCCGGCCGGAATTGAAGGCAGGCATCTCCACCTGAACCTTGAAGGCCGGGCCTCCGATTAATCGGGAGGTTTCCGACACACTCGGGCCGATCGGCCTTTCCCTTCGCAGTCTCAGCGCGACTATACCGACAAGCAGCAACGCCAGCGCGATAATGATCACCAATATCTTCTTGCTACGCATCCGCAAGTTTACCGAGAAATTACTTTATCCAAAATCTTAGTTAAGTCGCTTCGATCTACCACAAAATCTGAGCCCTCCTTTTGAACCATTAGCGGTTCGTCAAGCAACCAGATCAAGCCTTCTTCGTTTGGAGCTACCAAATTCTTAACCGCGGCAGCGATTTTCGCGCTTAAGCCCAAGTGCCGGCAATAAATATCGAGGGCACTCGAAAGAGTTATCATCTCAGGAGAATTGTCCACGTGATCGCCAATTAAGTACAAAACCCGGGAAACGTTTTCCGCACAATAGTCGATTTAATTTGCGCCACAGAGGCTTTGGGCATTCACTGCTCACACGGATCAACCTTCGCGAGTTTCAACTTGTAAACTTCCATCTTCTGTCGGAGGCGCTGCTGTACGTCTGATAATTTTCCATTAGGCAATACCCCCAGATTCAGATTCTTCGTCTCCCCGCAAAACGGAACCGGCTCCGTGGTTACATTGAACTTACTCATCAACGATGTATCACCGTAGATTGGAACGCCGTTGACTACCACCAGCGAAATGTCCTGCGGCTTTGACTGCACCAGGGCATCGAATGGTTGAGTTGGATCTCCGTGCAGTAGGAATAAGTCAGCGTACAGTCCGGGTTGAATCGCTCCTACCTTGTCGTCGATGTGTGCAATTCGCGCCGGGATGGAGGTGGCCATTTCGAACAACTGCTGATTCGAGAAGAATCCGCCGAGATTCGTCTTGTTAAGTTTGGCCGCATACTGGATTTCACCCAACATGTTTTTGGCTCCCGAAGGCGCCCAATCCGGCGCCAGTGCGATCGAGACACCTTCTCTGAAAGCAGCAACCACGTCCGTGGTGGTGTTATAGAGAATCATGTTACTTTGCGGAGACCAGACCAGGGCCGTGGCAGTTGATCTCATCTTTCCAAAGTCACTCTTATCGAATGCGACACCATGGATAACGGCCGTAGTGGGAGTGAGAAACCCGCGATCTTTAAGCAAGTCAAATTCTTTAGCTGATTCAGGGTCGGTCCTCTTGCCTTCGGCGACATGGATCAGGACCAGATCTAAATCTCTTGCGGCAACCTTTCTCCGCACTTCGGCAGCCGTCGTCTCATTGAAGTCACGGCCGACGCCCAGAACATTCTGGACTCTTTCGTGTCCGTGCCTTGCGTAAAAGCCGGAATCAATCTCCAGCTTCCTCACCGCGAGTCGAGATAAACAAGCAGGAAAAGTCGTAAATGATCTGAGGAGGAACATACCTGAGAACGTGGTCGTCCCGCCCGTTATTGCCTGCACTTCGGCAAACTCGGCGATGTCACAAAAGCCCTGCGGATCATCCTGTATGTTACGAGCGGGCGTAGCAATTTGCTGCTTGTATTTATCAAGCGTGCGCCATTGGTAGCGGTTGTTGAACCGTTGTCCGGCGTTCCATAGTTCAAACATTGCGTACATAGGATGGTTGTGTAGATCGATAAACCCGGGAAAGATGATGTCGTTGGTGTCGACCCAGATGGCATCCTCTTCATTCGGGAGTGTCTCCGATACAGCGCTGATTTTCTTATGCTTGATTACCACCCATCCCTTGTTAAGAACTCTTTCAGGAGTGACGACACTACCGCTGATTACAATCGTTCGATCCTGTGCGTGTATGACCGAGCAGACACAGAGCGTGAGCAGGCAGACAAATACAAGCCGCCATTTTTTGACTTGAATCATGGATGCACCTCGTTTCGTTCAACGAATGGACCAGGTTGGAATGTTGTTCTGGAGGCTGGATTTGGCGAGTGTGTATCAGAAGCTCGTGAGTTCAGCCTTCGACGAAAACGGCTGCGACTATATGCCTCGTGGTTTTAATCTGTCAATAAATGAAACGTATTATGCGCGCGTTTCGATCTTGAATTGATCCACTTGAATCTTCGCGTTATCTTCAGCCTGTTTTTGCAGTAAGCCCGCCCTACCGTCGTAGCTCCGAAATGCCGGCAGTGCCAGCATCAGCAAGCCTGTCCCAACCACACAGAGGATGCCACCGGAAACTACGGCACTGCGAATGCCGAAGATGCTGGCAACGATACCCGACTCTGCATTTCCCAACATTGGACCAGTGTGATAGCTAATCAATTCGATTCCCGCCAGCCGCCCGCGCAAATGATCCGGGATTGTCTGGTTCCAGATGATCATGCGAAACACGCCGCTGATCATGTCAGAAGCACCCGCGATGGCGAGACACAACAACGCCAGCCACAATCGTCCGGCGAAACCAAACGCAATGATCGCAAGTCCCCAGCACGCCGCGGCAATTCCCACTGCCAGTCCGTGACGGTGTACGCGCTTGGTCCAACCGAGCATCAATGACATTACAAGTGCGCCGGCCGCAGGCGCCGCGTAAAGAAAACCCACTGAAGCACCGCCATACCTTTCCGCAATTGCTGGAAAGAGAGCCATCGGAATGCCAAAAAACATCGCATTCATGTCGACTAAGTAAGTCCCGAGCAACTCTTGGCGGCTGCGCGCATAACGCAAACCCTCGATAATCGATTTTATCCCCGGGCGATCTGCTTCGGGCGGCGGCGGTACAACCTGCATAAGTGTCAACGCAATCAATGAGACGATGAAACTAACCAGATCGACTGAATAGGCGAGGGCTGGACCGAATGTAACCACCAGAACGCCGCCCAGCGCGGGGCCACCAACCATCGCCAGACTGCCGCGAAAAGCCTGAAGCGCGGCAACTGCGGGCATTTGTTCAGCGTTCACGATGCGCGGGATCAATGCCTCCAAAGAGGGACGCTGTAACGCTGTCAAGGCAGCAAAGAAAGTTGCACAAGCGAACAATACCCAGACTTGAGGGCGGGGAAGAAGCGCATTGATTATTAGCACGACCGAGCCTGCCGCCAACGAGGCTTCAGTGAGCCGCACCATAAGCCTGCGATCCAGGAAGTCAGCCAGCGCTCCACCAATGAAGCCCATAAAGAGAACGGCTACAAACTCGACGACCCCTAACATTCCGACCGCAAACGAAGAATTCGTCAATTGAAACACCTGCCAGGGCAGAGCGACGAATGTCATCATTGAGCCGAAGAAAGTAATTGATTGACTGAAATAGAGAAGTCGGAACTCACGCGAATCGCGCAGTGGAGTGAAGTCAAGCGTGAACCAGCGTTGTTTCGCTTCAGGTTGCTGAGCAGTTGGATCAGGCGTCAGATGTGTGGTTGGTTGGGGAGCTTGCTCGTTCACGATTGCTACTCAATGGTGCTTTGCACAAAGCCGTCATTGGTACTGAAGGTCTTGCTCCGGAGGAGCAATATGTTTATAGCACTTCGCCTCCTTAGCTATTCCGCTCCGTCAGGAGCGGCATGTAAATTTGAGCGGCCACACAACATTGCGCTCCTCTGGAGCGCGGAGCTAATAAAAACCACAAGACTATAAACATCGTGCTCCTCCGGAGCACTTCGCCGCGAAATCAAGCCCGAACCGACTTTTGTGCAAAGCTACTCAATGGTTAAGAAATGGAAACGCCGTGAAAATGGTACATCACCAATAATGTCACACGATACGACATTGTCGGTGCTTTAGCGCAAGTGGATGAGACTCGCGCTTGTGTGTTTCTTACTCAGGCGCGCGTGACGGAAGTAGTGAGGAAGGCCACGGATGAATGCTGATGATTCGGTTCATCCGTGGCCGTAAGCTTGAGCATCTATGGTGTGGGCCAGTTGCCAGTCGGGCTATTTGCCGTAGCGCCCTCCACGCCATCGACGTCTGCGCCGAGGTCCTTACCGTCGCTGGCTGCGCCCTTCCAGTTGTTTCCGCTAGCAATGCGGTAGTTGCCGTCTCGGCCACTGTTGAAGTTGAGTAACCGTGACGTCCATGAAGTGGCCCATAGCTGCGTTCCGGGCCAGTTAGACGCTGCTCCTCCGCCGCGCATAATGCCGTTGTTGGTCACAACAAATCCCGTGAACTGATTAGCCAGCGCGTTGTTGGCGTTACCAATCGCACCGGAACCGGAGATGCCACAACCGCGATAGTCTATGACATTGTCTTTGAAGACAAAGCCACTCCATTTTGGTGTGACTGGGTCGCCTACGAGGATAAGCGAGCCATCGCTGAAAACGCTGTTGCATGAACTGGACTGAGTAGCGTTCGCGTTGATGATTGTATTGTGGACGATTTGCAGGTTCTGAGTGCCGCCCAAAAACCATCCCGTCGCACCCCAGGTGCCTGACGCAGCGTTCGGCTCGGGATCCCAAACCACGTCATCCATTTCGAATAAATTGTCCCTGAATAGCACTCGATCAGGAGTTACTCCGCAGTTGATGGCACCGTCAATCGTATGTCCGACCACCGCCGTTCCGGCGTGGACGTTCTTCATAAAATTCTTGTACCAGACGATGTCTTCCATGCGGTCGAGCGCTCCCGCGACCGTAGCCGTCGCCGTGGCTCCAGTGCCACCACCACCCGAAAAGCTGACTGTGGGTGCAAGACAGTAGCCCATCCCGGCATTATTAATGGTCACGCTCGTGACCTGTCCTCCGCTAACGTTAGCCGTCGCTGTGACGCAATTGCCTTGCACGCAGCCTGGAGTGTGAGTGAAGGACACCGTCGGCGGCGAGGTGTACCCACTGCCACCGTTCGTCACCGTGACGTTGCTGACTCGGCCTGAGTCCTGTTCCAGCTTCAGGTTAATTGCCAGCGACTGTGCGTCTGGCCAAAAACCTCCCTGAGCATCAGTCGTGCCTCCGAAGTAGTTGCCGAAGACGAGTAACTTGGCACACGTCTTACACTCGAACAGGTTTTTCTCAGCAATCCAGTCGGTCGTAAAGGTATCGCCGCAACCGCCATCCGGTTTCCACTTACACGGCACGTACGCGTGATTGCGCAAAAACTCCAGTTGGCCGATTACGTAATTGTCAATCGCCAAACTGGTGCCACCCCACATGAAGTTCTCGCCAACCCCGATCAATGTGTTGTTCAGGATTTTGTTTCTCTTGGCGTCAAGAAACAGTATCGCCTGTCCATCGAATCCGGAGAAATGGAACTCATCGAAATAGCTATCTATAACGAAGCTGTCCTCCCAGGTTGCGAAGAGCCCTCGTCCGGTATTCTTTGTGGCTAGACCATGAACGTAGCAGCGATCGAATCCAATAAACTTCGGGATATTGGAAGCGTTGTTGGCGAGGTTAGTCTGAAGCTGGATTAGTCCAGCTTGATTGGCCCCATTCGGAGCGTCACCCATGGCCGAAGGATCGATGGTTATTTCCGCGCCGATGATCCGAATGTGATTTGCCGCAGCAGCGGCGACAATGGTTGGATCGACACTGGTGTTTTGGATCTTGAAGAGCTTCGAAGCGTCTGCCGGTACGACACGCTTGCCTTCAGGCAGGTTTGCGTACTGCGACGACCGAATTAGGATCCAGTTTTGATCGGCGTTTGCAGGCAGAGACCACTGGCCCGCTAAAGTCAGGCCGGCGTCGACTGTGATAATGCGTTTTGTCGACGCGGTACCGGCATCGTTAAGCGCCGTCTGAAACTGCGATGATGTGTAGTCACCGCCAGAGGTCTTTACAGTCTTCTCAACTGCGCCTGTCATATCCGGCATGCGACTATCGACTTGCACGGGCAGCGCGGTACAGGTGGCGCCAGTGGAAGCAGTTGTGAAGGACTGATCGGAACTCTGCGTTATCCCGTTGCTGTTCGCAGTGATGCGGTAATGGTAAGTGGTGTTGGCGCTGAGTCCTGTTAACTGGATTGCATGCTCGGTGTAGAACCGCACCGGATCATCGATCGTGGAAGACCCGTAGCTCGTAGTCGTTCCATACTCGATGAATGCCCGTGCTGCAACATCGGTGTTGAAGTTGATCAGGGCACTGGTATCACAGTTCACCGGGACGTTGATGTTGGAGATCTGGGCTCCAGAACCCCCGGGAGTATCCTCAAAGGTTGGGCTGTTGGTGAGGGTTAGGTTAAGGCCATTTCCCGATGAATCCGCACCGTCATCATTGTCAAAAGTATATTTAACTAAGAAAGTTCCAGTTGGCACTTCAGCTCCGGGAAAATTTCCACTACCCAAAGCGTCTGCTCCTTGTTGCCAGCACCACCAATCTATATGTGCGTCAGACGGGCCTACGCCATAAGCATTGGCTCCTAAGGTCAGGTAATGTCCACTTAAATTCCAGTTGGTAGTTGTAATTATTGTCTCGGTGGTGACCACATAACCAGTGCCATCAGCTTTCCATGATTCTAACGTCCACCGCGAGTTTGTCGGGTCGTATTGAAGTTTAAATACGATATCAGTGAATGTATTGGGCGCGTGATAATCCTGTAACGCATCGCGATTATCATGTAAGTCAATTCTTGCAGGATCACCGCCTCCGCTTTGGAATAAAGTAAACGGGAAACTCACTTCGGGAATACCTAATGACGCAATGTATCCCGATATGGATGACATGTCTCTCAGTCGACCCATGATCTTAAAGGCTCCCAACGAGGTCCAGGGCGAGGAATTTGGCAGGGTTACACGAGCATATTGGTTGGTACCATTGAAGACAATTGCTCGTGACCCGACGCCTCGATTAGGAATAGTTGTCGCGAAGGTTAAGAGGACAACAAAGCTGGCAATGACGGTTAATCGTAGTAAAGTCGATTTCATTTTGATCTCCCCGGTGTGCAAGGTTGGTTGATTTACACCCTCTTGACTCAACATGAGGTCAGATCCCAGTGATAGAAGGGTGAGCTGTTGTCGGGAATGACTGAAACTACTGTCGACCTTCAGAGCAGTTCGTAACTATGCTCTTGCAGGAACATGCAAAAAGAGCCGCAAGTAATTCCAGAGCTTCTAACATACCTGGAGAGTTGCTAGTAGCTATCGAGTCTGTAGAGTTTTTACTGCGGGTTTTCAGGGTCGGGAAAACTGCTTCTAAAGATCGTTGTGCCTATCGTTACGTAACATCTTCCATTTTTTATTTCGGAAGTATGTATTTTATGAGGTGCAAGAAATGGTTCCCCACACCTGGTGGTCCATCAAATGGCGCGTGAGGAGTCACTGCACAGCATGGGCTTTCCGAACATCCAATTCGTGACGCGAGGCTTGGGAGGTGTGAGTCAAAGTTTACGAGTATGAGTAGTCGCAGTGCAATCTACAGCTGGATCAATATATTGCTTCAGAACATTCACGATGCTTCTCGAGATAGCAAGACAGCAGAAGGTCAGAGCCACAAAGTAAAGTGTATCAACGAACGCCATTTTCACAATTGCTTCTTTGGTGCTCCGTAGAGATAGTGATCGAGATTGATCGAGGCGTCAGTTGGTACGTTCTCCCATGTGTCTGCGGGTAAGCCATCGTTGATCGTATCGACAAGTTCCCAAATGGATTTGCGATCCAGGTCTGTTCCTTCAGAGCTGGCCTCTACGGTAAGAGAATCAAGCAGTCTTAGCGCTTCCCGCTGCTTATTGGGTGACAGAGCTCGCACTTTGTCTATCAGTTGGTCCTCCAGATTTGCAGCCATGATTCGTTCTCCGATTCACTAAAGAAGCTTTGAAGCGTCGTTCAGCATCCAGAAAGTATGTCATTGTTAGCTTATTCGCACCGTTTCATGCTCCGCATTTCTTGGGTCAAGGACTCTAAATCGGCGTCATTAGGATGACCAGTTAACAAAGAAAAAGGCCGCCGGAACTACTTCCAGCGGCCTTCTTCAATTCGTGGCTCCGCAGGTAGGAGTGAGAGACCTATTAGGAATGTCGCGGTTTTTGTAGACTTTCTTAATTTGCTAAGGAATTCACATATTCTGCGTTTTACATTGTTTGCACTACCTTCAGTCTAAGCACTCAGTTGTGCCTTAGTTGTGACAGGCATTCTTGACACTTCCTCAGCAACAATCGATGCGCATTGGAAGCAAGGCTTGGATCAGTAATTTGGAATCGTCCATGACGAAACGGAAGCAAGTTGCTTCCTTGATTCTGTCGGAGTAGATCGACGGATACGTGATGGTGGTGTTGTTCATCAGCGGGCTAACTAGGGCCCTATTGCCCAACGGGACATTCCTTTATTGACATCCTAATTCATTTGTCATAGAACGCGTTCGCTTCAACCTTTCATCTGAATAGGAGCTCCGCTCAATGAAAGATCTCTTTCTTTTGCTAAATGGCACTCTCACACGCCTGACCGCTTATTGTCAGATAGCCGGCGGAATTGTTGTTACGATGTAGCAACCGGCAACCATTCATGGCACCCACTTTGATCCTCGAACGAGCGAGACTTAGCGGTGTTAGATGGTTTTCAGCCTCATTATGTCGCTATGAACCTCAATGGACTCCAAACCGTGCGGTTTGTTCCCGAAGAATTGCGCCTTATCTGGGACGAATACTTTGCGAAGGATAGACTTGGAGGACTTACAAGTCTGCGGGGACTGTACTATCAGTACTTGTACTCCTTGGAACTTGGGAAAGAACTCCTGAAGATCGACCCACTTTACGACGCGTACGCATGCGAATGGATCGAAGACTTCGTAGCTTGGCGACCCAGGGTTAACGGGACGCTTGAGCGCATTCTGCTGGTTCAAGTCAAAACTGCCCTCAGGCGATGCTTTCTCGAGATCGGAAATACTCGGAACGTATTTAGCAATTTGGGTAAAGCGATTGATCGGTTGTCGTCGTGCCTCAACCCAGGTACTAAGCTGAAGTGTCGTGTTGTTTATAACTCGATTCCTGGTCACGACTGTGCTTCGTCTGGTTGCGAAGATCGGATCCGCGCGCGCCCTTCGTATAAAACTCTTGCGGATAAGGCTTGTACTCTATTTCCTTCAGATGTCGTTAACCAAATTGAATTCGTGCGGTTTTTGCCGATCCCTATTACTAGAGAGGCGATTCTAAGCGAGGTTCAGTTTCTGAATGACCAACAGCCAGGTCTTATTAATCTTCTAGAAGCCGAAAAGGACCTTACGACCTTTGTCAGGAGCATCTATGGTTTGATCGCACCCTTATATATTCCACAAACACAGGCAGTCTCTGTGGACCAGTGCCCGAATGAACTGCAACTGGCAGGACTTCATCGTGACCGAGTCCACACCATTAATGATTTAAATACTGCGCTCGAAATAGTCGCAAGTATGAAGCAAAGGGCTATCCAAGGAACTCGCCGCCAGATGCATGAGTTCTCGAAGAGGCGGGCGCGAACAGATATTGAGAATGCAATCTTAACCAAACAAGTCTTCCTCCGTGCGGAAGCCAAAGGAATAACATTCGAGGATAAGGAAGAAGCTAGAAATGCCTTGAGCGTTATTCATGCGCTTGCCAGCGAGGCGGACTCCATACTCTTTCACGTAGATCACTTTGCTCTGGTCAAGTATAACGACCGCCTTCGGTTGGAATTGCCATCCTCGGAGGCCGTGCCGATCTCTGACTATCTAAAGCAGTCGAACCCGACCCATAGAGAAAGAGTGAGACTGCTTCTCTCTTTCATCAAGGCCCTCGTAGCTTGGGCAAAAAAAGGCGTTGTCTTGTTGGACTTCCGCGCAGACAGCCAACAGTATGAGGATCTCTACCTTGCGAAGCCGGGGCCCTGCTTTATCCTAGGCGACCTTGGAGCATTGGCACTGAGCACCACTACTCGTCGGCTTCTTGATGAGCAATGGGTGCCCGGTCCGCTGCTAGCAAAAGCATTCCGCTATCTCTATTACGGCAAGATTAGCCGGCGCGACATAGAAAACACTCGACTATACCGCGCCTCGTGGAATGACAACGCAGTCAGGGACTTGGCCCGTTGGCTTGACTCGGTTCCTTTTATCGACAGCACCGAGGCTGAGGACGCAGTCAAGTTCTTATTTCGAGATGAATTGGAAGGATGGCCGCTGATCTTTTCTGGGATTGACGATCAGTTTATTCATGACACCGTGGATCTTGGTTACAAACTGGTAGCGGATGTTCTAGGCAACTCGCGTCCAAGTTATTTGAGCAAGGATCCTGGCCATTACCAGCACCCAATGTTGTACACATCTTGGCGGGATGCGCAGATAGGTAGCTTTGAAGATATACCCAATTCTCTTACGCTCTACCGTTACACCGAATATGAAACTCGCAGATGGGCCAGTGCGAGGGAAAGTGATCGCGATCGTCACAAGGCAGTAGAGTTGGATCGCAAAGATCGCGATCATGTGCTCGCCGTCTATTGTCCACAACCAGATGTAAAGACGGTTTGCTCCAGGGTTTTTGGCATCGCTTACGAGGATTATGAGGAATGGTTGAAGGATCAGAAATACAGAGTTAGTCATATACCAGTCAACGTTCTTCCCCCTATTCTTGAGCGCGAAAGAAACCTCTTTCGTTACCGCCTTGAGAAGCTGGACGCTCTCGGTGATAAAAGATTTGCCTTCAGCGTTATCAACACAAAATCTAAACTAGATCATTCCAGCAATGTCCTCAGTTTACGTGTTTCGAATGGCACGGAACTTATCGGACGCTTGAACGAACTTGGGTACCGTCCCAAGACGATTCGTTCACTTTCCGTCGCGTGTAAAAACGCTGCGGGTAGGAGGCTTACTGCGGCGGTATTCGAAATACGTCCAAAGCAAGGTGAAGCACTTTTGGATGTTATCCTTCCTAGATCAACCGAACTGCCACCTGACGAAGGCTACCTTAACTTCACGGATGAGGGTACCAGAACTGTTCTAAAGGCTGAAGATGCGATATTCCGACAGTATGATCTTTTTCTGTCCACAAGTGAGACGATAGGACCAGAAATCGCGGTAGGCCGTGCTTGGAGGTGGCTGGAACCTCTAGTTGGAAAAGATCGCCCGCATGTCAGATCGCATAGACCCAACAGCAACGATGGATACGTGTGTAAGAAAAACGATGAGGTAATCAAAAACATTCTTCAGTCGATCTTGGATGTAAAGGGTGATTCATATTGGCAAGTCCTCACGGGGGCGGCCGGCACTGGTAAGACATTTGTCACGGCTTCAATAGCATTTCAATACCTTGAACGGACATCGACACGCGAATTCCCTGCGCGACGTGTACTGGTAGTCTCTTCAGCCCACTTTGCGATCGATAACTTTGTTCGAGTTTTCTTGCGAGTCTGCGGTCGGCGCTATATGCCGTACCGCTTTGTTACCGAGAGTCGACTTCTGGCGTTAAAGAGTGCGGGTGTGATCGATGCCAGGCTTTACGACGAGTGCCAAGAATACTATGGATCGATTTCGGCAGATCTACCTCATCCGCCAAGACCAACACAGAGTCTTGGCTCGTTTGTGAGTTACTTGGAAAACCTAAAGACACATCTTCATGAGACAAATCGAGGTCGAGCTAAAAAACCTTCAATGTTTGTACCGAGTCATCACCGGTGGAGAATGACTTACACACGACTAAGGAAGTGGGCAACAAAACAGGAATTGAATACAAGGCGTTTATACCTCAAGACCAAAAGAGAACGACTTAATCTCTACGAAGAACACTCTCGATCAGAATTATCGTCAGCTGACTTTCCAATGAAAGAATCTAGCTTATATGCTCTGTTTGCCTCAGAAGTAGTTGCCACAACCGTGGATGCCTTTGATCGGCTGCCTGACATGAGTTTTGATTTGATTATCTTTGAAGAAGCAAGTCAGATAGGTGTTCTGAAGCTGCTAAAAGTATTAACGAAAGTGGCTAGGGCTCGCGATATGCATTTGCCGGCGCCTGCAATTGTTTTAAGTGGTGATCAGCGCCAATTGCCTCCCTTTCTGGAAGCAACTCAACCTGATGCTAGCTACCCAGGGGCGACAACGCAAATACTAAAAAAGCTTGGTGCAGAGGTGCGGAAAGAGGTTGGGCAACATCAAGATTATGAAACGGCTTTTGAGATGGTCTGCAGGCGGCACTCGAAGCGCATTTATGCTTTAACAACTCAGTACCGCATGCAGGCTGAGATAGCTACGCTTGTTAACACGCTGTTTTATGGCGAACAAAAATGGCGGACCCCACAAACGCGAAGCGGTGCAGGAGTAGTATGGATCGACACCTCGGCACTTGCGCCGCTATCCGAAACAGAAAAAGGCGGGACCAGTCGCTTCAACACAACGGAGATCAGGGTAATCAGCAATCTTGTTAAGAATCTTCTTCGTGATCGACAGAATCAACTAGATGAGATTCTTGTTATTTCGCCATATCTGGCACAGGTTTCGAAGCTCGAGGATACCTTTAAGGGAAACAATTGCGTAAAAGTAAGAACCATTGATGGCTGTCAGGGAATTGAGGCGGATATTGTAATAGTCTCTTTTGTATCGCTGAGCTTTAGTCCGGGTCGCGATTTCGTTGTCAACCCGAAGCGAATGAATGTAGCCGTCTCTCGAGCCCGCGATTCACTCTACTTGGTCGGAAACTTCAATGAAATCTCAGGAAGCGTTCGACGGTTGAAAGTTTGTGAGGAGTATTATCACATTACGGAACTCTTGAAGATTTTCGGGCCCAAGGGGTTGCTGGGGCGTAAGTTAATGCCAGCAAGATAGGTCTATATGATTACCCATGACGACATCTTTGAAAGGCTTAAAGGACTTCCGGGACACAGTGCCCGGTGGTCGCTTCTGAAGGATCAAGTTGTAAGCTGCGTTATGAAGATTCATTGCTTAGACCATGGTTCTATAGATCCTCTCGTGATAGCCGTACGTGAACAACTTACAATACACGGCCAAATGACTATCAAAGAGCTGTGCGATGCTGTAAACGGGAAGGGGTCCAATGGGCGACGAGTAGTATCAGAAGTCCTCCGAGTACTCGAACGAGCAAACGAAGTAATCTCAGAGGGCAACGGGCATGTATTCAAGCTCAGTCCTCTATCAATCTGGGCCGATCGAGATGTCAAAGAACGAACAGTGGAAAAGAGGTTCAATTTTCTCCCCCGAGCACATCGTCTCGAACCAAACATTCAAGGAGTTCCCGATACTCAGCTCTCGAAAATTATTGCTGAACACAAATTGGATTGGTGTAAACTCCCGGACGAAGACACTAACTATGCTAATGACAATCTCGCAGCGAAAATTGTGGAGGCCTGCAGACTTTATTACGAGAACAGTCCCGTCAGAATCCATTTTGAAGAGAGTGACACCCGATTAGAACTCCTACAACGCAGCAAGTTGATGTTTGTGGATCCGAGATTCATAGATGCGAACGTTCTTAACTCACGGCGTTTACGCAAGTGGGCCATACATCGCTGCTACCTTTATAAGACGCGGTTGTCTTGGAACGCTGTTGTATATTCTTACCCGCGAGGACCCGAACAAAAAGGATATACCGACAGTCTAAATCGACTCTTACGTACCAACTCATTAGCGCTAAAGTTGCTACAGAGCGTTTCAAGAACTCTTTGAATTGGATTCTCTAGCTTAGCGAGTTCTCAGCGCAAATTGAAAGGATCCGTGCGTTAGGTCAGACAATAGTGATCGACGACGGTCTCGCATGAGATGGGCATTACGTGTGTGTCACGTGTTAAGAGTGATCATGGACGTTAGATCACAAAGACGCCGTTCGATTTCGAGTATCGAAAATATGGAACATCAATGTCCTTCCTCAGGTCCTCTTAATCGCGCGATCTGACAACGGATTATTCAAAACTGAGATCTCAGCGAAGCAAAGGCCAACTCAACCCCAAAGATTGTAATTTCGTCTCCGGTTATGTCCGACTCACAAAACAATGTCCACGAATACACTGCCGCACAAGCACTGGAATTACTCATTTCTAAAATCAAAGTACGAGAGGAGACGTTAGCAGCGCAGGTTCAAGCTGCCATCGACGTAGGTAAGGATATCGCTGAAACAGAAACACCCACGAATCGACGGCAAAAATCGAGAACATATCGAAAGACAGTTCCCTTCACGCATAACGAAGCTTTGGAAGTAGCAATTCAAGTTTTGCGTGCTCACTTTATCGAAATACCTCTGTTCATAAATTCTGCGGCAATGAACTTCAAGCAAGCGGCACTTGGTGTTCCAGAGCAAAGAGGTGCGCTTCCACTAATTGGCAGCTTAGAAAGTGAACTGCTAGTTACAAAGGACGAAGGTGAAAATAAAGAGCTTGAAGTAGAGTTACAAACGGAGACTCAAATCTCCACGGCCGCGCGTCGAACTTTTCCTCTCGAGCCGGTTGCTGCAAATTTGATAGAGGAGGAAGCAGAAAATCTCCAGAGCTTAGCAGATCTTTTTAACTTCACAGGAAACCCGAATGGCGACGCTAGCTGATCTTGAAAATGCTATCGATACATTGCTGAATCACCCATTAGGCCTGGGACGGTACCAGCTTGTACGGCCAGTCGAAGGAAAAGCTTACGAAGCTTATGTATTTGGACTCTGTTTGCGAGCCGTAAGAGAGCTCGGCGTTACCCCCGTTCTCTGTGGTATCAATGGAACACCTGCGCCATTCATTTTTCGAGGCGGACCAAGTCAGATTCACTCTAGAGTCAAGAATTTCGGCTACGCGAGCTTCCAGATTAATGGATATGACTTTGAGATCCATGCTGGCGTTGAATTCAAAGGGACTAGCCGCATGGTCCATGAGCTGGACGTGTGCATTATGCGGAGTGAGAACGCGATAGCATGCCGACACCAGCCAGACGATCCTCCAGCTGCGAGCTTGATTGCAGGTTGGGAATGCAAATTCTATGATGGGAATCTGAAGAAAGGCCTAGGCCGAGCCTTTGTTGGCTTGATGGACGATATGGGCACTAATGCGCGACTGAGCGGTTTGTGCTCAAACTCTTCACATGTGCAACTTCGAGATTACTTTCAACCTCAGAGAAGACCATTCCCACACTTTGGACTCACCCCACTGCAGCCCTCGAATGAAGATATCTTTGTCAATCTGATCAAAGCTGAACTCAAGAAAATGACAGCAGCGTGAGTCGAGTACCACAGATTACACCGCCTGATATCGGCGACTAGATCTGTCGCTCACAGCGCATTAAGCTGCAACTGAACGGTTCCATCAGCATCCTCAAACACGTGATATCGGCTGGCGAACTCTTCGCAAACGTCATTCTGATGTGAGACCACGATGACTCGGCCACCTTGAAGTACTTCTTCACTTAGTCGGCTCAACTCAGTTATGAGAAGGCCACGATTTACTTCATCCAACGCACCAAATCCCTCGTCGATGATTAAGGTATCAACTGTGCGACCGCCTGATACCGACTGACCGATACCTACTGCTAGGCTAATCGCTACGCGAAATTTCTCACCACCGCTTAAGAACACAAACGGCCGTGGCGGAGTATTGGGCCTACTGAGGTCTCGGGCCAAGATCTCAAGCTCAGTTTTTTGAGCATTCTCTTCTAACTCTACTTGCCAGGTACCGTTAGTTAACCGGCTAAGCGTTGCATTAGCATTCGTGGTTACTGCCTCTTGCGCTCTCTTAACGATTGTTGCCTGCAGCCCGTTACGACCGAAAGCAGAAGCCAGACGACTATAGTAGGAGTGCTCGCGTTCCGCATTGTCGCGCTCGTCCCGATAGCGATCATACATTTCCTTCTTCTGAGATAGTTCGATTAAATCTTTATTCGCGTCAGCAAGCTCCTTCTTCGCTAGTTTTAGTGAGCCTTTCGCCTCATTGCGTTCAACTTCAGCTGCGGCGGAGGGGCAATGGTGTTCGAGAGGTATCTTGTGTAGTTCTTCTGTGAATGTTCGAATGGCCCCCTCAAGTTCATCCGACCGCTTCTCAGCTGATCTTAATTCTTTTTCTCTCGACTCCGCGGGACTCAACTGTTTGAGTTCATCTTCTAGGTCCTTCACAGCCGATTCTTCGTTAACGGAAGGGTGATCTTTCCATGATGGCGGTAGCTCCTTTTCGCGGCGGAGCAGTTCATGTTCTGCTAATTGTTTGCGACTCTCCAAGTCAGTTAGTTTGCTTGTCTCCAAGTCGATCTTATGGTCCAAATCATTACAAAGGTTGGTGAACTCTGACAAAGTAAGTTTGGCCTGTTTTACTTCAGCGTCGCGAGCAATGACGTCAGCTTCGCACGCGTCGAGGACCCGTTCTGCTTCTGTCGCTCGTGATCTTACAACGTCACGATCGGTTGCTGACCAACTTGGAACGCGGTCGAGTTGTACCTGATAGGTCTGGATTACCGCTGTAATTACGCGGTAGTCTTCTCGGGCCTTTTGCAATCTCTGAGCGCGTTCTGGTACTCCCGATAACTGCTCCAGTTCATTGCGGAGCGTCGGTAGTTGAACTTTTTGGTTGGCCCACTCTCCTGCCTTGGATTTTTGGCGATCTAAGACCCTCTGAGCATTGGCAATGTCATCTTGGGAGGCTTTGTAATTCCGTTTTGCGACAGCGAGTTCGCGATCAGCGCGCCGGGCTGATTCCATTGCTGTTCGCAATTGATCCGTGGAGTCCATTTTAGCTTTGCGATGTTCGGCAAGTTCGTCCTGAAGACGTCTCTCTTGCCTTCCGAGTTTGCGCTGGTCTTTGAGCCAATGGGAACGCTCATGATCGAGTCGCGCCAGCGTTTCTTCGGTATCGAGAGCACTGCCACACATGGGACATTCATCTTTACCAGTAATTTCGTTTCGGGCTTCAATTCGCTCGCGAAGAACAGATAGCTGCTTGCCCAACTGATTCAGCCCTTCTTGGGTCGCTTCACACGCACTAGCAGCAGATTCTTGAGCGCTTTGCCATTTCTCTTCTTCCGCAGTCGCAGTCGCAACCGCTTGATCGCACTGTTTGAGGGCAATCTCCGCACTAGCTATGTTTGCCTGCGCGCGAATGAAGTCAGTTTCTGCGTCTTGAAGGGCTTCCAATAAAGGCAGCCCGCCTTTGAGGGATTCAAAACGGCTAAATAGGTGTGCTATTTCACCCTCGTCTTTCAGAGCAGAAAGAACGGGAGTGAGTTCTGCTTGCGACTCTCCAATTTGGCGTTCAAGCAATTCGATTTGTTCCAACTCCTTAAGCTGTTCATAGACCTTTGTTTTATCTTTCGTCGCTTGATCTAGCTTAGCTCTCGCATTCGACAAACCTAGGTTGGCAGACTCTTCTCCCTTTATCGCAAGATTGAGTTTACCGTTCGCGCTTTCCAGGTCTTGACGCAGGGAAGAAAGAGCCTCTCCCGCCGCTTCGATTTGGTTTGCTTCTGCGCTGACATTCAAACGTGCGTGCCAAAGGTTACTTATGAGAGGTAACGCCAATTGCAAGTCACGATAGCGGCAAACGTCCGATAGAATCTGGTCTTTTTCTGAGAGAATTTTGGCATCGTCGGTGCGTTGTTTTTCTTTACCCTGTATGCTCGCATTCAGCGCGACGACGCGAACAGCGTCTCTTAGTTTGGTCTCCTTACTCTGCAACGTGTTTTCTAAGGCGTGTAAGATCTCTTCAAGACGGGTGATGTTGTTTGTTTTCTCATCAATTTCAGATGAGGACACCGATGTGAGACGTTCAATCTCCTTATGATACCGGTCACGTTCCTTGCGCCACTCGGTCTCGCGACGGTTAGCAGCCTCGCCGAGTCTTTCGTAGAACTCAAGGTCGAGCAATTCGAGTAGGTGAGTCTTGCGATCCGCGGGTTTTGCTTTCAGAAATGCGTCGGCCTCTCCCTGGCGAAGCAGCACCGCAGACACGAACGTCTCATAGCTCATCCTCAAATTTTTTTCTACCCATTCTTCAACATTCTTCTCTGTGCCCGGCACGGCTCTCCAGCCGGCACCAGACCACTGTCTGACAATTCCCCATGCCTCGACGCCTTCACGCTTGCCGTTGGCAGTCTTTTTGCCCTTTCGGGTGATCTTCCTTTGGATCAGGTAACGATGACTACCGAGTTCAATTTCAAGACTTACGTCAGCTTGATCGGCATAGTCGTTGATGAGCCGATAGAGCTTACCGTCCCGGCTTCCGCTGCCTCGATGTTTGCCGAAAAGCGCGAACGTGATGGCGTCAAAAAGCGCACTCTTACCGGCACCATTAGGTCCATGAATCAGCCATAGAGGAGACGATCGAAAGTCGATTTCTACCGGAGATTCAGCGCCGTTAGTCCGATGCTTCAGAAAATTTCTAATTTCAACTCGCTGAATGAGCATCGTGTACCTCCTGCAATAACCGGGTGGCCCTCAGTTCAAGTTCTGGCAGGTCAGGATCGTCCTTGAAGACTTGATGCACGTAGTCAATAGCAGTTGTTGCAAAGTCCTCAGGGTTAGTTGGTGATCGAACACTGACTGAAGATATCTCGTCTCCCACAAGAGTAATGTCAACGTGCCGTTTGCAGATCTCATGTGCACGTCTATACAAGACTACCCGGTCGTCGGTCGCACAACATTCAATTCTGAGACGTACAAAGGCACGATCAAGATCGTGATAGTGTTCTGGCAGTGTCTCTAATTGCTCCGACGTGATGGACAGATCATAAAATGGGGTTACTTCCAACTGTAGTTTCTCTACCTTTGCTGGACCTTTTGGGGGAATATCGACGAGCAAAACATACTTCTCGTCATTTCTTTCACCCATGTCCATCCGATCGATACTCCCGCTGTACCAGCAGGGCACGGTATGTTCGATTGCCTGGCACTGATGAATATGGCCAAGCGCCACGTAAGCGAGATTGTTGAGCAGTGGAAGATCCTGCCGTCCTAAGCGTATGTCCTCATCATAGGTCAATTCCTTTTCGCTGGGCGTCGTAACGCCGGCAACATTCACATGGCCCACGAAGACTGCAGGCATGGTTGGTTTCAGCGTGGCCGCAAGCGCACGTACCAGGTTTGCGTAAGCTGTGCTTAGTACAACGTGTCTCTCTGTGGCCCCAACCACACTCTCCCGATAAGGTTCTAACAACTCTGGAGTTGGGTAGGGAACTACGGCGAATTGAACGCCCTGTATTTCAATGATTCCTCGCGTCTGCGCAACGTGTACGCGCTCACTCTCACCTTCTATTGCCAGGAGCGCACGCATCATTTGGAAATGATCGGGTTTATCATGGTTTCCCCGCACCAGTATCACGTGGAGTCCGCGCCGCACATAAGGCGAAAGTAAATCAGCAAGTCTCTTGGTATTCTCTGGACTACGGTTGACAAAGACATCACCTGCAACCAACAAGACATCGCACCTATTTTCCTCTGCCATCTTGCAGATGCGGTCCACCTGATTGAACAGGTCGTCGGTACGATCGCAGCCGCTCAGTCTCAGGCCAAGATGCCAGTCAGACGTGTGAAGAATGCGCATAATTAAATCTCCGGTATGTCGTCTAGACGTGTTGGAGCAATATCCTCACGGCGCATGGCCCATGCAGGAAACGGCACTTTCGTAAACATCGGCTGGCGGAAAGTTGGTTGAGTAATCAGTTTTTCTTCAGGCAGTAAGGCATTTGCCTGGAGGCGAGCAGCTTTGTGCCAAGACTGCCAGACTCGATCTTGTAATTCGGCTGGACCAGTACGACCGAGTGCGCGCACTGCTGCGCTTTCGATCACCTTGATCGAGACTTGCGACGCGAACTGCTGGGCGCCTAACAGGATTACTCCTTGGCTACGTCGTTCAGTTGCTGCCTCTTCCAGTAATCGTGTGATCTCATCATTGCTGCCACGCGGGGCAAAGCGATTGAGTTCGTCCAACATTACTATGTAGCGCAAACCGCGAACCGCGTGACGGCCGGTGCGCGCCGCAACGACTTGCTTGAGAATGGCGGCGACCACGAAACGCTGCAATCGGCTCGTGAGGTCGTGAATATCTACAACCAGCGGTGGAGAATTGGTACTTCTAGTAAGTTTGAGGGGACGTCCTTTGTTCCGGTCTCTGAGAAAAATCGAAGCTCCCTCAGACAGCGCATCCCACAGTCGTCGGTAGACCGCGCGCCACGTGCCGGTTTGGTGCATCTTGACCTGTCGTTCATCATCTTTTATTGCCGCTTGACTTCTGATCCAGTTGAGCAATGCATCCCAGGTCTGTGGTACATCAGAGGCTGAGCGCAACGTTTTGCCATCATTATCGGTAATAAAGGCGACGATATCCGACACAAGCGCCTGCATGGTGAAGCTCATCGAATCATCGCCGGCAAAGAGATAGCGAAATAATTCTCCGGCCAAAACATCGGATAGCGACCAAGAGTACGCATCAGCATTGCAGCCATCGATCGTGGGTGCATCATTGGTGTTGGGTTCGGTCGGGGCATAAAACTTCGCGTTGCGGAAAGGTTCGGCCTTGATACCCAAGGTCTTCCAGTCAGAGATATAACGCTCGCGGTTTTTCTGAAACTCACGATTTGGCTGATCAATCCACATCAAGTCCTCGCCTTTAACATTGAGGATAATAGGAACAATGTGGAGTGGATCGTTGGAAGTGGGATTCTGTGCTTCATCAAGTAGGAGTTTGATAACTGTCAGCAGAAAGCTTGATTTAGTTCCGGCACCCGTCATTCCATTGACGTTTACGTGGCCACCGTTGTCGCCAAGCAGGTAAGCCAGATCTACTTTTGCCAATCCAGCGAAAGCACTGCCGCCGTTACGCAGCCTTCCCACAACCATCGACCGATTCATTTCGCCAAAACCGTAGGAGTATTCCGCTTCAGCTTCTCCTCCGAGATAGACATTACTTTGCTCGATGGGAGGTGTAAGTAAAGGTGGTTCTACCCTCAATATGCTGACCGTCGCGTAAGTTACCCCCTCTGGCTTGAAAACCGGGTCCTCTTGGAGCTTGCCGTCAGTGACATCAAATTCTTCGTGAATATCTCGCTTGCGGCTGCGACGATGAACTTCATCAATTAGGCCATAGAAACGAATCTGTTTTCCGTCAATCGTACAGTCGGCACGCACGAATTGTGTTCTTTCGACCAGTCGTCCGCGCTCAACCCAAAAGTAGAATTGCTCCGAAGTTGACTCGAGTTGTGGCGGTGACGCAACGCGTCCAATCAAACGGCCACTGCTCGCAATGGCTCCAGAGATCTCTTCCTTTGGCTGATCGTCAGCCTCAATCACAGTTGCTGTCATTTCTTCATCGGTCATGTGTGGCTTCTCCCGTAGGAACTTCAAAGGCCGGTCAACCTATAGAATCGATTGGTTAGACTGCCCATTGATGAAAAGAGTGCACGCAGGCTTTCTTCAGCACGAACAATAGGGTGTAATGACACTGCTGCGCGGTCGTAACTATTTTCACGACATCGATAGTCAAAAATTGCGAGCGATAGTTGGTTCACGAAATCCACGTCATGGCCCTTCGCTTCAAACCATCTTTTAGCCACTTCGACTCTGACCAAGCCCCAGTTCGGACTACCACCACTCTCGCCTGCCAATCTGATAAACCATGAAACAACCGGTATCCGTCGAGCCCTTCTTTGTGTGTCATCGATGTACGGTTCCTCTGGCAGCGTAAACATTGGAGTCCGTTGACCCACTTGCAACTGATAGAGCAATTGAAGTCCGAGTGGGTGAAGATAGTTTCGTCGGTGGGTTTTTATTACTCCGAAGATAGGCGATGTATCAGGATCAAAACCTCCAAGGCGTGGCTCAAGGAGTCCGTCCACGACTGTTGGCGCATTTGTATCCTGTGCGATTGCGGCTTCCTCCAGCACGCGCATCTCATCATTGGTTCTGTTCTGTGTCGGCTTCCGCATCCTTTCGAAATCGTATGACGGTCTTCCCTCGGGTAACTGAGCCGGCAATAGACGATAGCCATTAGCTTGGAGAGCACTTGCAAAACTCTCGATTTCCCGCCACGGAAAAGGATCTTGGACCATGGAAACAACTGTCTCAACGAGCTGAAAGTCGCGATGACACCGTCTATCAATAATTCGCATGGCTGCGGCGCCGATTTGTGCGAGACGAATGGGAACCGGATAGCCGCCAGGAGCTCTCACCCAAGCAATTGTTTCGGGCGATCTGGCCAGCTGCTCACGGACCACTCGATAGGGCGTCGGATGTCGATGGCGATCCAACTATTGCGATCAAGTTCATAAGATAGATTGTCGGGATCAGACCGTCGTCCCTCGTCATTAGTAGGCTCATCTTCGAGCGGCGGTTGGGGCTCGTACGCGTTAAGCCGACATCCGCCATAGTCTCGTAAGAATTCAATCGTCATCTCTCGATCTCTTCAGCCCTCACGTTTCCACGTAGCAGAATCTTCCAACAGGCCTAGACTCATTAACCGCCATCCCATCGCCTCTGGACTTACCAGGAACTCCGTCGCCAATCGCCGCGTTAATACTCGCAACCGGTTACTGTAACGAGGACTGAATTCTTCTATCAGTGCGCGACAGCTGGCAGCAGGCATGAGAAGCTCGGCAGCGAACTGATTCGCTTCACGCTCCATCTGTTGGATGTCGAATGAGAACTCGCGCTGTTCGGGACTTGAGTAATGCTCGATTTGAGGTTGGCCGAAAGGAATATTCCCTTCTTCTTCGGCAGAACCGCTATAACTCAAACCTTCGCTTAGTACAAGCGCATCTGATGAGAGACGATGGTCCTGTTCAAGTAAAGGTAAGAAATGCAGCAAGTAGTGGCCCAACTCGTGGGCCGCTGAGAAACGGCGGCGAGCGATGCTATCGTTCGCTTCAACTAGGATGCAACCATACAACAAAGCGCGATATTCATAGGCATAAAGAAATCCTGCCAAACTTCTATCTATTGCAGTCCGCGGCATCGTTTGTCCCGTTTCTCTCGCGAGAAAAAGAATGGCGCTCTCATAACTAAGGTTGGGAATTTCTGTTGATCTGATTGGATAGGACTCTATGAAGGTGTTAAGTGGTGCAATGCGAGGAATAGAGTCTTCGGCTGCGAGTCCTGCGTTAGCATAGACTCGATGTACTGTCTTTGCTATTTCCGAGTCTCGATAGCGGGGAGTCATCTACTGCTCGTCGTCAGTCTTTCCTGTGAAATGCGATTTGCGCCGCGTGCCGATTGACTTTCTACCTTCCCGTTGAATGCGTGCAGCAAGTAGTTGCGATTCGCGACCGCGACCCATACTCAGAGTTATCGCTGCATCTCGAAAAGCACGCCAAAATCGATCACTTGCCTCAATCCCAAGATCTCTTCCTATTTGCTTTGTAGCTTCAAAACTCAATAAAGCCGGTAACGGTTGTTGATTATTCAAGAGAAGATCGTTGACTCTTTCTTCAGTGAAGGGCACGCGCCGGTCTGATTTTAACTTTGCCGCCACTTCACCAACTGTTAACGGCAGATTCTCGTTGTGGGCCAATTCACCACTACCTAAATGTTCGTGTATTAGAGTTCGCACGATTTCAGCATCTGCTGAGAGTGGCGTCAGTTGCATTTCCTGCTGAAAATTCGAATTTACTTCAATGATCGCTTGACTCAATTCAGGATCATCGATAGCGAGACCTATCACCTCCGCAACAATTTCCAACTCCGCTCTATCCAAAGCCTCCACGTAGCGGTAAATCGCCTTCTCGCGAAGCACGGCTCGTTCGTGATCATTTGGACGATTCATATTACTTCTTCCCTGTTTCCTCTGAGGCTTCAAAATAGGCTTCACGAAGTCGCGCTATGGCCCGGCTTGTTCTAGTTAATGCTGCTCCTTCGCTGATACCAAGGTGAGCCGCCAGCGCTTTGCCGCGTAAACCTTCAATGAAAGCGAGATGGAGTATTTTCCTGTCTTCTTCTTTTACGAGTGATAGAAGCTCGTTGGCATTAAGCCGGTTTGACCTAAAGTTTGCACTAGCTGATCTCATCAGCAGGTCAAACATCCCATCACTCGACAAACGCGTTGAATCCGTGTCAGGAGTCTTTAAAGGGAGTCTTACATCAGCGATTGCAACCACTCTCGAATTGATACCAACTGCTCTGCGACGGTGCCGAATGTGATTAATAGCAATGCCTAATAGCCAAGGCAGCGGTTCCTTTTGGTTGTTATATTTGGCGCTTTTGGCGAGCCCTGTGGCAATGGTTTCATGAAGAATCTCGCGAGCAGTATCCTCAAGAGTCGCACCGTCAGTGACCAAGCCAAACCTGCTGACAAAGATCCGGACGCCGGTGAGTAAATGTGGCCAGTCGCGCTCAATTGCTGCCCTGAGCACGTCTTGGTTCTGGTTGTAACCAGCCGGCGAAGAGTTCGTTGCCTGTTCTTCTTGACTAGTCAAGGTTGCTCTCCGAAGTCCTTACATACTTAATTGCCTCAGGATCGTAAAACCTTACAGTCAAAGATGAAATTTCTGACAAAATCACGCTGCCTAAAGTGTTCACAATGATAAATATCCCAGAAAGATGTGAGAACGAAAGTATGAGCTTCAGACCACGCGTTCTGCGCTTTGGTATGATAGCCAAAGTTGGACAAAGAACACTCACCAATTAGGCCGATCGAAGCGGACCCGTTGAGTGGGGCCAAAAGGGGCAGATCATCTAATCTTTTGCACGTGAAATACCATCAGAGACATTCACTCTTCGCACATACCGCCAACTTTTTACTTTTCGTCCAGACAAAAGAGTGAAGGTCAAGGCACGATTTTTCTTGATTGAAGCGCCTTTGCTAATCGTCTGCTCCTACATCGGTTCCGTGATCCACGACCTCCTAAGCCTGAGCGTTTGCGAGATGATCATTCCAGTTTCAACAGGAAGATGGTTGTGGTCACCAAGAAGTCGAATCCGCCGCGTTTCACTGAAGAATTCATCATCGAATAGCGACGACTACTGTTTGGTAAGTTTATAGCTGTTAGAAACGATCACGGTGCCTTGCGGAGTTCAAATTGTTAGTTCGAGTTCGTCATCGATGATTTGTTCGACGGGAATTCCTATGAGCCGAGCATAGGCGAGCAGGATATTGAGTGGCGGTTCGTTCTTGTTGAGTTCGTACTTGGAAATGGTCGTATGTTCGATCAGAGCTTGAACACCAAGTTGTCTGACCAACTCTCCCTGAGACACTCCTAGGCTGCGCCGGATTTGCAGGAGCTTCTTTGCAAGATGTTTCGGACGGGGTCGCGAGTGTCCCATAGTTTTAGCTTTCGGTGAAAGAGGCTGATTTTGTGCGAATGACTGGAGCGTCTACTGGGCGGCAGACCAAGAGAATTGAGCGCAATTATTTGCTGGTCGGATTACGGGCAGTCGAGAATCTGCGGATTGTGGAGTTCGTCTGCAAACTCTGTGATAAAGCTTTTCGCCTGTTCTGTATTCTTGAATATAAAGGCCGTATTGAAGTCGGTAGAGAACAGACTCGGAACGCCTGAGATGTAACCTTGAAATGTGACTATTATTACGCCTGTCTCCGTTTCTCCGCCTGCTGCATCAATGCGCCGTAGTCGTTCCAACATTGCCTGATTTATTGCCTCAGCATAGAGTTCGTCCGCATTTGGAATGCGACCGACCTCTAACAAGTGAACGTTGGTGCCGAGAATTGCGAGTAAAGCTAGTCCAGCTCCGTCAGTTCCTATTTCTGCATCTTCCGGCACATCCATTAACCAATCGAGCAGTTCATGTTTAGTCGTTGGCATTAGTTGCCTCTCTTTCTTCTCGCGCAGAGTTGACTTGATTTCGCGGGCCAACTCACTACACTCGTCAATTGAATATGAGTGCTTAGCTGCAAGTTAGCCCGCGATCGTCTTCCCGGACCCTATTTGGCTTTGACTTTCTCGATTAACGCGATCTCTTTGGTGAGCGCGTCACGAAAGCGCGTGAGAATGGCAATAAGCAAGTTGATCTTGGCCAGGGATCGACTACGCTCGCGCTTGGTGCCCAAAAAGAATTCGATCTGGACTCGACGCCGACAATCGGCAATGGTAAGCATGTTGTGACCCCACCTGTATTCGCCTTCGTTGGAGGATTCAACCTCAGCGAAGATATGCGACGTAAAGCCGGTTGAGACAGGCGAGAGGAATGAGCGCTTGCGAAGAGAGAAAACATTTTTCATGTTAGCAACCTCGGAGGAATAAATACGTGAAAACCTCCGTGTCTCTGGACAAAACGATTGCAGTGTCGTGCCCTATTCAGAGACAGGGAGGCTGGATACGCCAAGAAACGCAGCGTGTGGCTAATCTGGTCCAATGCACTAGCTTGTCTTTATGGACCAGGGCCAGCGAAACCCTTTTTGCTGAGGGTGACCCCAACAAAGTAGCCGACAGCTACTTCCTCCCCAGGTGCGGGAACTTGATCGATAATCAATCCGGGTTGAATGGTTGAATCGTGACGTGTCGCCAAGAGACGAATATTCAAGTTAGCGGCATGAAGCTTCCTCTCGGCGTCTTCATAGGTTAGTCCCTTGAGCACTGGCACTTTGGTTTGAGCTGGTGTAGACCGGCGCTCACGTTGGACGTCAAGACTCAGGCCCAAAAGCGCAATTGCCGGTATAACGACATACACAACGAGCGCCAGCGTCACAAGAAATCTGATAAGCAGTTTCTGTTTGCCTCGTAGGGTGTAACCAACGAGGACGCCAAGTAAAAATCTCATTACAACGGGTTCCTTTTGGAGATCCTTAGTGAATCACCTACTCGTTAACCGCCTCTTTTTTCTTATTGGTTGTGTTGAGATATGCCGGTTGAGGGAAAGCGGAATGCAGGTTAACTCTTGCAGTTGCTCTAGTAAGGCCTTAAGACTTGAAACCCGCCTCCTTCCAGAATCGGTTTACTTCTTCGAGAGGTTCATTCTCGAGCGTGTCATACCATTGTGAGACCGTCAGCGCGCTTAGTTTCATATTCGCCCGCATTGCATCATCGATTCCCTTTGGTCCATTCCAAAAGAGAATTTTGGTTGAAACAGACAGTCCGTGCTTTCTGGAATCTCTGTGGCGTTGGACGATCAATCGGGCGAGCTGCCGACACACGGCAGGATTGATTCTGTGATCGGCGTCAAAAGCAATCAGTGCGTTATATGGTCGGGCGGTATCGACGATTTCACTATGGGAGCAGCTTACTCCGCTCGTAGCGATCACGCGGGATTTTGGCCTAAACCGTATCAGGATATCAGCCTTTAGAGCGCCTTCTGTGATAACTATTGTTTCATTTGCGGAAAGCCTTTGGGGCGCAAAAGCAAAATGTATCGGTGTTCCTGAACTAATACCACGCCGCTCTAACGGCGATGACAGCCAGCGGTATCTTTTTTCGCCAGCAGAGAGATCATTTGCGTGCAGTCTGATCTGACAGGCTTGGATAAGCCCGTTTTTGTTCTTGTAGGGTATTACAAGAATCGGCATAAGATAGTCGCGCGGCTTCCAGAGATGGACCAACCCAGAAGCCTCCTGCCAAAAACCCGGTATACCAATGACTCCACCGGAATAAAGTTTGGTGTAATCGGGAAAGTGTTTTTGCACAAAGCATCTTAAGACATTCGCGAGGGTTGCACGTTGACGTCTTGTCGGCGGCAGCGCGCCGTAGTTGAATGCGTGCTCTTCGAGCAGCCCTCGCGAAAATAGACCACCTGGGCCAGTGAGAAGTTCCTCTCGGTAATTAAAAGCCGGAGAAATTCTCATCAATTCCCGAAACACAGCGTCTCTAATTTCTAATGGAGCCAAAGGAATTGATGCAGGGTTGGTGACAACCTCTTGTCGACTGCCAGTGAATGGAATGTCGCAATGAACATGTATATTTCCACCGTTGCGGGATGGTCCACGGGAGCCGGTGCTTACGCGCATGCAGATGGAAACGCGTTCGTCGGTTGAAAAGCCACAGTAAGTGGGTTTGCCGCAAATTCGGCATGGCCGTCTCTTGCTGACGCGCTTGAAACCGCCTGAAACAAGCGGCGCTCGATTCGGAACAGCTCCGCGCGAACTTATTGTTGATAGCGCATAGGGCATGAAGAATCGGTGTTTGAGGAAAGTGGGTGCCTGGCTTGTTAGTCGCTGTGGCTTGAGCCATTTCCAACGTTAGCGAGAACGGCCAGTCTGCTTGAAACACTTGCCGCCAGATCGATCGATTGAGGCATGAACTTAAGATACTTTTGCGTTTCTACTATAGAGGCGTGGCCGGCGTATTCCTTAATCCCATTTATTGGTACGCCAGCGATGGCAAGATTCGTTAAGCAGGTATGACGAAGGTCATGAATGGTCCATCCGCCGGGTACTCTCTGGCCATAACGAATTCCAATACTCTCTGACGCCTGTCCTAAAACGTCCCGATACCAATGGTCAGGACGTGTGAGTACGCGAGTGGCCCCACCTGCGCCCGCTAATTTTTGACTCGTTATCAATGTCGCAGCAGACGGAGCTTTAATGGTTCGCCATTTCTTGGTCTTTGAAGAATAGAGCTTCACGGTTCCGAAACGAACATCACATTCCTCCCAGCGCATGCGCATTAGCTCTGCCATGCGACCGGCTGTTATTAATGCTAGTTGGAAGAAGAATAGAGCCTCGGCCCATTCAGCGTTTGTAGATAGAGCTTCGGAGACCTGCGCGATTTCTTCGTCGGAGAGGACGCGATCGCGTTCTTCTTCTACTTTCTTTGTAAGTGGACTGCGAGGTACCTGGAAGGACTTTAGATCCGAGAACGTTGCAACGGCATGGTTCAACGCCGCCTTTATGGTGTTAAGTCCTCTTCTGATTGAGGATTTCTTTAACGGTCTCCTATTCGTTTTACCGCGTTCGGTTTCTGCCGCAACCCAAAAGACAAAGTCATCTTTTGTGACTGAGCTAACATGTCGGTTAGGCCCAATGAACTCACCCCATCGCTCAAGAGTTCGCAACGGGCTGGGCGTCTCCCGCCAATAGGTAATGTTGTCGTCATTCCTGTTCGCGAGCAAGTTTGCTTTGGCTATTTTAAAATAGCTTTCAATCGCTTCTCTGATTGTCGTGTTTCTTGCCTTTGCCGGCTCCTTTAAACCGTAGCGTGCTTTCCAGCCAGTTGTTCTCAAAATCGCTAAAGCCTGCGTGGCTTCGGCTTTGGTAGCAAAGGTGAAGTCTCTGTAACGTTTTCGAGTAGCATCCGGTTGTCGAATCCAGACGTCGTATCCCCAGCGCTCTGCACCGTTGCGCTTCTCCTTTCTTATCTGTGCAGCGCCTTTTGCTCGTTTCTTGCTTTTAAGCTGTCTCATGTTTGCAGAGGTTGCAGACCGCTCTTATTTGTCTAGTTAAGAACGCTTTGTGATTGCACAATGCTAGGATTGGTGAGGACCGAGGAGTGTTGGCGTGGTCAATGGGCCAAAGTGATCAGGTTGCTTGAATCTCGCGCTTTCTTTCCAGAGCTTCAACCTCGCTGCGAAGGAAGCGAACTGATCTGCCAAATCGAATCGCTCGGAGTGCGTTTGATCCGCACTTGCGGGAATAGATTGCGCTTTGGGAGACACTCCAGCGAGCCGCAAGCTCAGCAACCGAGATGTATTTCTTATCGAAGGTTTTTGGTTTCATAAGTATACTCTTCATATTACGTTTGCCGACAATTTCGGTACATTGTCGTGGTTTACTCACACTCCTTCAGAGGTGATTCTGAAGCAGTTTAGGTGAGGATCTCCTTCATCGATTGAAGCAGTTGCTCGTCGGAATTTCCTTCCAACAAATTTGCTTTTAGCATACGAAGCATCGTCATGAGTTTATCGTTCGAAATAAAACCGTTTCCATTCGGCGGTTCATCTGTCAGTGTTCTTGAGAGCCAAGCTATTGCCCGCTTTTCACAGTCCTCATCCAGCAAGTCTGCATAGCTATGCAGTACTGTTTGGACCGTGTCTCCCAGCATGTATGCAGCGTCGATAAAATTCTTTGTGGACTTGATGTATTCGGTGGCCCAGATTGTTCTTACCATGTGAGGATTCATGGCAATCCCCGTGAATCTAAAAGTAGCGCTTTCAAACGCCCAAGTCATTTGTTGCGATGTTAGCGGAGTTCCGAACGAGCCGAGAAAAACAAATTGTTGGCCCGCGCCTGCTTTTTCAGCCCCGATCCCGAGTCCCTTCTGGCACGAGATAACGATAGGTCTCCACTGGGAAATCCACTCTTGCAGTAAGTCAACTAAGTCATCGGGAAACTTATGTTCGATTCGATGCACTTTTCCTTTAACATGCGATATTTTCAACTCTGTAGACTGAAACCTTACGTACCACTTTCCGTCTTTCCTATATAGGTTTCGGCCCTGTTCTGGGATTTCCGGATTCCATAACATCTCTCTGAAATTTCTTTGCCGTAGCGGAAGCCTGATGCTCAGTCGTATAAGAACTGATTGTAAGACTCGATATGCATATCTAGAATATCTTTTGAAACCGTTTTCTTTATCTCGGCAAAGTCTGGTACATGTGTTGGTTGTCAGCTCGGATAGCCGGCGAGCATTGAGAGGGTATATTGAAAGTCCTACGCTTTCGAGATTTCGCAGGCTGATCCAACGTTTGGATTTATCGGCGACCGGCTCAGTCACCCCAAGAGTCTTTCTATACTTCCTTAATTCCGTTACCCGATGCTCAAAAATCTTCTGGTGCTTGGGTGACTGGGCAGTAATGGACAGATACCTAGCCAGGGCTGTCAACCGTGCAATATGCATAGCAGCTGCGGTCGTGAATCTGCCTTGTTTCTCGACGTACCAATCTATAAAGGCGATAGCATTGTCGGGATCTGAAAGCCCCGACAGACAGATTGATTCAACGGATACCTGTCGAAGATTTACGAGAAAACCTGCCGCTCGCAGCAGGGTACCTCGGTGACTCAAGAAGGTAATTTTACGTTTTTTCAACTTATCAGGACGGTCGCGGTTAACTACCTTCGTGCTCCAAATCTCGTAGTCCGCGAGTTCTTGGGCCAGCGAATCAGGTACCGGATCTATGACATATTTGCCAGGGGACACCCACTCATTACGTGATGTGGTTAGTCTCGTGGTGATAAGATTTTCAGGTTTAGAACTCAAGAGCTGTCCAGGCACAGGTCCAATTATTTCGTGATCCTGCGCGCTTCTAATCAAGTAGCTAATGTTGTTCTTTAGGTTGCGTATCGCGTGGGGACCGAGAACTGAGCCGCGCCTTGAACCTTCGGCTTTTTCTTCAATCAAACGGTTTCGTTTGTGATCTGGCAAGTGGAAAGCAGTCAAAGGACACTGAGATGGTTCGTTGTATCCGAGAACAATTGCGTACTGCTTGATCGCGGTTTTGATTGGGCCTACACGAGAACTTGGAATTAAGTCTCGCTCAATAAGCGCGTCCAACACTTCCTTAAGATTTTTTTCGGTGGTTTGCATGACTGTTTTACTTTCGTGTCCTCAACCTGGATTGATTGGCACTTGCCAACCGCTTCAATTAGTACTTGCTAACCGCTTCTTTGATTACAAGATGATCCCGGGTAGTACTAAATCGACTTGGGCTTAACTGAACTAATGAGGAGACTTACGGTCGTGGTGGGACAAATGAAGACCGTTTGGACTACTAATAGCTCCTAACACGTTTGTTTTCAGCAGGTTGCGTTTTCGATCCGTTAATGGCTGAGCTTTTAAGAAATCGCTGAATGTCCTCTCGACGGAACCTGTAACTTCGACCCCAGCGAACAGCGTTCAATCTGCCGCTTGAGATGAGGCGATAGACCGACTTTCGACTACATCGCAGGATCTTTGCGACTTGGGCCAATGGGTAGAGATCTTCAATAACGCTGGCGACTGGTTCATTTTTTATTTCTGCCATTTCATTTGATTCCTTTAGGTTGAGATTGCGAGGGCGAGTTCCGATGTAACTAGGCGAACGTCTTACCGGCAATCGCCACTTGGCAACGCCGAACCAGAGCTGTCCAGGTACACTCACGATCGCGCAGACACTCACAAGTGCGATCAGCGAGAAGTCGGCGGTTCGATTGGGACAATGATTGGTGAAGTGGGCAGTGATTGTCTCATGTTCAGCGCCTGAATCAGGTTGGAACATCGCAGAGCCGCAACCTTGCAAGGTGACTTTGCTCGTTGGAAGTTCGGGTGTAAATACGTGAGGCGCGTAGGGCAATGGTGAACTTGTGCTTTCATTTCTCCATTCAAGGCTCGTGATAAAGTGCGTGCGTTCTCGTTAGAACGGACCGCGCGAAAGAGCTGTAGGGCATCTGGTGTGCCGCAGATTTTCTCTATGTCAATTGCCCAATTTGTTCGTGTTTTTGATGTGAGTGATGCAGAAAGTGACAGCGAGGATAAAACGAGGGTGTGGTCAAATGTGACAGTTTGGTTTTATTTGCGGAGACGCTTAGCGGAGGATTTTCTGTGAGTTCGTTTTGGACTTTGATTTGCCGGCGGTCGAAGCGGTTGGAGCCGTTGTATTCAGGAAGTATTTAATGTCATGAGCCGTAACAGCAGACAATTCGGCATCGGAATGATTATGCAACTCTGGCAGAACACTCCGGCCGCCAAAAGAGACGTACTTTGCGCCGCTCTTTCACCATGAACCGGCTTAACGGTTCTTCGGCGACACACTCATACTTTTACAAAATCAAAATGCTTCCGGTATTAGGAGATAATCTTTGAACTGAAATCTTGAACTGTTGCGCACATTTGACTGGTCGGCAACGCTCCCTCAGAGCAGTACGGTGAAGCCTTCCTGCCGGAAGTGATCGTCATGAGTCAAGATGTGGCTGATGCCGCGCTCGCGCATCGCATGCATCGAAATACAATCCGTCAGGCTATAACCCTTGTCGGGTCGTGCTGTGTAAAGAGTGAGACCGGCCATGAATGCTTCGTGGCTTTGAGGCGCCACCTCGATATTGGCGCTGCTGAGAATTCCCTCAGCCTGGGCGACTGCCCCACGGCGAGCCTTTTCGCCATACTCCGAAAAGAAATTCAACAGCTCCACCAATACATCTTCAGTTGTGATTAGTTTGGTTTCCGCAACCAGTTCGCTGGCGGCGGCAGCGCGCTCGTGCCATTGGTCTCTGGGATTGAAGAGAGCCACAAAGTAGAGCGTGTCGACGAATGCGGTTTTCACGGTTGCTGCTTCGGTGCTCCGTAGAGATAGTGATCAAGATTGATCGAGCCGTCGGTCGGTACCTTCTCCCAAGTATCTTCGGGTAAGTCAGCATTGATTTCGTCAACGATCTCCCAAATGGGTCTGCGATCCGCACCTGTTGCTTTCGACCCAGCGTCTGTGGTGAGAGTATCAAGGAGTCGTAGCGCTTCCACTTGTTTCTCAGGTGGCAGGGCTCGCACTTTATCAATCAGTTGGTCTTCCAGATTTGCAGCCATGTTCCTTCTCCGGTTTCGCAAAACAGTAGCTCTGAGGGGGCGTTCAGCGTTTAGAAAGGATATAAGATGTCACGAGTCGCAACAAAACAAATCTGAGACGATTAGGAGTTGGTAGCACCCAAAATACCACATCTTTAACCTCGTCTCAATATAAGCTAGTAACCACGCCTCTTCCGCCCGGTCCAGCGACGAGATAGCGCCGGTGTAGAAAACTGGTTGCAGCCTGTGGTCCACGTATGCCAGTGATGAATATTCTCGAACTAAGAGACTGGCTAGATGAACAGCTGACGTCGAAGGAGTTTTCATCCGCTTATCAGCTCCGTTGGCGCAAAAAGATCGTGTCTTGACGATGAAACATGATGCCATCTACGGTGATACGTGGTATGGTTGCTTCAGGCTTCTTCTTGGTACGTCGGAGAAGAGAAAAGGAGCGGGCGCCATGCGTTGGTACAAGGTAGTTTTTCCGGGCGACGTATTTGCCATGGATGAACCGTTAGTTCTCGAAAGGTGGGCTCGGGAAGTCTTCGAGGCCAAGCGTTGTCCGCCAGATTTTGCAGTCTACCTCGAAACACAACATATTCCGATGGAAGCCGGCATAGATATCAAAGTGGTCCTTTATTTCTCACCGGTTGCTGCAATTCACTGTGAAGAACTCTTTCAGTCCTATAGAGGTTCTTCGTGCTCCAAACCTGTACCTTCCGAGCAACCCATCACGTTGATTGTCCCTTAAGCCGGGGGCGGCTCTGCCGGTTACATCGCAATACGACCTTCCCACCTTCTATTTGAAGTAAGTTATTTAGCGTGACAAGTCATCAGTGCGTATTCTGACGCATCGTGACGCGAGAGCAACCCTTGGAGTGCTTCCTTCTGAGTACGCGCTAGGTTTGCCAGACGAGCCTTAACAGAAGCCGCTAAGTTTTTAACTTCCGGCTGTGTCATACTAGCGACTCCGGATATGGTCGGATAAACCCGCGAAACGCGGCATACCTTCGCGTAATGCCAAATCTCATCACTCCTAGCGGCTTTCTTGCGCCAGCAATCGCGGAGAGCTTCGACCGCAACATCAAGCCCGAATTGTTCCTGTACTTGAAACAGTCTGCAACTTCTTGGCGGGATTGTAGATTCTTAACTTTCACCCCTTCGATTGAGTGTGTTCAGCGCCACCGTGAGGGCCTTTCCTGAGAGACGTACATGCCTTCATAAAATGTTAAGCAACTTCAATGTCTCCCTCTCCGTTCCTTGAGTTCTTGCATTTGCGCTCGCCTAGCGAGGGTGTGATTAAATTTCCCTTCTTCCATGAGGTCGAGTTCCCGGCAACTAGCCATCGCGGTCTCACGGCTTCCCGAAATCATAGAAGCATAATGCGCCTTGACCTCTAACATTGCACTTCTTCTTTGTCTGACCAACTGATCGCGGATATTAAGTCCAAAGATTTTGATGCATATGTCGGCCCTGCTTGAATCATTCTTAATCGTCATCATGCCACTATCTGGATCGACTCCCAAGTGATCAGAGGGATCCTCCTCGTTGGCATCTGTTGGATTGAAAAACAAAGGCTTTTCATGGGCAAGGTCTTCATCCTTAAGCGCGTACTTACCATCTTGGACAGGAAATCGATCATGTTTTCCAATCCCCTCGGGACCTGGTTGGTTGCAAGTCATACATGTTGGTAATAGGTTTGTCCATTTGTAAGCGAGCCAGTAATAGCCAGGATGTTTTAACTCTTTCCCATCGTCGGTGCGTACCAATACGGGCACCCTTTTCTCATCAGTGGCTGCTCCCTTAGGTCGGAAGTGATCAATGTCACCGTATTGAAAATCCGCGATATCCGCTTCACAGTATGCACATATGCCCCGAAAGGGGCCGTCTTTCGCAAGATACACCGTCTCTTTGACTGACTTACGCTTGTATAGATCGGTGAACTCAATTGGCTCCTTATTGTCGTAGGCACGCTTGAGGTCAATGGTGGCAGCTTCGCAGTCCTTCAGCCAGCGTCGCCACACCTTGGTTTGAGGCTCTTCAAACTTGATGCGGATCATTATTTCTACTCCTTCGTGTTGAATAACTCCAACAGTTTCTGTTTTACCTGCGCATCAACGATTTCTCGACGCTCGCCAACCATCTCACGTCCCTGCTCGATCATTTCATCTAATACTTTCGAAACTGCCTTGTCCGCCGTGCGCGAGAGCTCGTTGTCGCCGGAAGACCATGAGTCGTCCAGCTCTTTTCGAAGCGTTTCAAGTTCCCATTCCTCTGCGTCGCTTCGTACGCTGCTCAACAATTGTGTATATCTATCGATCTTGGCCACGCTTCCTGGACTCTTTGAAGTAATAAGGCCAAATGCATCGCCGAGAATCTGGTCCGCCCGTTTGCCCGTAAGGTATTCTTTCGAAACTACCTGCGGTTCCACAGATCCATCTACGCGGACAAGAAGCCTCACGACTTGCCCCCGATCAATATCCGCAACCCCAGCAGCAATTAAAGGTGTGTGGGTTGAGACAATAATCTGAGTCTTGTCAAACTGAGAACGCAGTCGCTGCAAAAGGTAGCGTTGCCATCGCGGGTGAAGATGCTGTTCGACTTCATCGACGAGCAACATCCCGTCTACAATTCCTTCCTGCAAGCGATTCGCAAACACCTGCCAACCAAGGTAATCAAGAACCCACTGGGATGTACTGCGGTAACCATCGCTAACAGCCATAAGCGGATGACTACCCCATGGGCCTGCCAACTCGATACCGGTATTCAGGCGACGGATGCCTGCTTTCGGATCTTCCAAGAGAAGTATTTGCCTTAGTATTCGTTCCAGCTTACTACTTACTTCACGGTCACGTCGCAAGAGCACGACTTCCGGGTTGAGCAAGTCGCCAGATTCGGAAAACAGAGTGCCTACTGCTAGTCTCGCTTCATAACTCTCCTGGCTTAATGGTCTGCCTGAAGCCCGCTGCGTTCCGTATCCACAAACAAATATTTCATTCCATGGGAAGGTAGGCGGGTTAGTTGTTTGACGTATGACTTCTTGGCCACCCGATACAGGTGCTTCAATAATCGTAGTAATCGACCCTTCGAACTCGCCGTCGGCGGAGCGCAGATGGAGATTGATGGACCCGCGTTCAGTACCCTTACGCAGAAAGCTTCCGGGTAAGCTCTTCATCAGAGATACTGCGTCTGATTCAGGACATAGCCCTAAGGCAATACTTCGCAGAATAGTGGTCTTACCTGAAGCGTTGTCCCCAAGAAGGACCGTAGTCAACAGACATCCTGTCTCGTCTTCAAGAGAGAGTCTAAATCGATCAAAACATCGTATATTCTCGAGCTCGAGTCCCCGCAAATAAAGAGTCTTGCGAGCTACCACTAATCCTCCCCGTCCATTTAGATGTAGCCTTCCGCCCTGCGTTTCTGATGTTGGATCGTCTATTGTTTCATCATCAGGTGACGACTTCTCTCTTGTAAATGGATCTCTGATTGCATCCGCTTTGGAGATACGGAACACGTGGGCCAAGATGCTACTGAAGCACTCACCCATAATGAAATCCCGCTCGACGAAGGCATCTGTAGTATTACTGCTAAAAGACAGAACACCGAAAGGAATTTTCTCATATCGATTCTCGTAGGATGCAATCGGCAGACATAACACAGAGTTATAACTCTCATGCTCTGTCACAGAGATGGTAGGTTCCGATACAGGGCTCGACGGTACATAGTGACCCTCAGTGAACTCAAACGATAAGCTTAGTTCGCGACGCCTGGATGGCATATAGACGATCTTTTGATCTCGAAAGCTGATTGCAGAAAGCCCTGTTGATTCGTCTTGAGCTTGATGTGAGGTTTTGCTTTGACTTTGGTAGTTTGCAGTTTTGGATTGCTTGATAACGGCTAATGCGTCACGCTTAGGCACCATTAGCGCAGCGACTATATTGCGCCCTCCGCCCAGTACACTGCTCGTTACTTCAAGGAACAATTCAACAAAGTGGTCCAGGCGCCTTGCTACATCGAACTCTCTATCCTTCCCGTATGAAAACTTCCCAACTTCCGAAAGGAGCACCCTCATCGCGATCACAAATCTTACCTCTTGGGAGGGCCTTAAGTTTCCCGCAATCCTCCAGATGGCCGCCATTAAGGTAAGCAAAGCGGATATGATGATTATTAATCCCGCGTTCCCGGGCCAGATTCCTTGAAAGACCTGAACAAGTTCAGCTCGCTCCCTAACGAGCACAGCAGTGCTTAGAAAACCTGCAAGTAAGCTCAACTGTTCTCTTCTTAGGACTGTTCGTAGCTGTTTCAACGCTAGCCAAAAGGCATAAGAGAAGTACCTCGTGCCGCCTATTGCCATGCCGTTTCCTCCAGACAAATGCAAGACCTAAGACTTCAGGGGCTAACGTTCGCGGCTCGCCCTGATCCAAAGCCAGAGATAATGCCCCTAGATTGATTGATCGTGAACTTACCCCGCTTGAGAAGTATATTCTAGGTTTTTTTTCTGTGCCGGGTTCTAAAGCGATTGACCGCTGATTACGCTTCAATTTGTGAGTAAATCGGAGGCTTTCAGGGAACGGCTACATAACAGCATAAACGCCCAGCTACGTTGACTGAACGTTGTTCTTAGCATATTGTGCGCATTCTTGCGGGATCTAGTCCTCAAACTGCAACCTTAGCTCGATGCCATTGGGCTCTTATGAAATTCTCCAGCGACACGTCACATCTCCCATTTCAGTGTGACGTTCGACGCTTCCACATTTCTTCATTAAGGAGTCAACCATGAGCAAATATCAAGTCAATAAAGTCGCAGTTCACCTGGTAAGCAAAGACGACACGCAATTAACGACCGAAGAGATTATTCTTACGGATTTTCAACCAGATGATCAAGCAGCCATCCAGGAGTTCTTCGCGGGTCATTTGAAACATATTTGGAACGCGGGTGAAGCCCGCACCACCTCGTCGGCACAGTTTCACACAACGTCGGAGATACAGCAGTACTATCAAGATCTCAATGCAAACTCATCCAACTTCTTCTCTCATTCCTGTGAAATGGCCAAGCTGCTGCAAAAGGCCGCGAAAGGAACCAGCGCTTCAACGGGAGTATTGATGGTACTTTGGCTCAGGGTGGAGGGTGATGACAGGAATTTCTTGACCTTGGTCAAGATGGAACCGGCGCGTGCTGACAAGATCGCCTTGACCGAATCGAAGGGTAAGGCACTACTGAGTTTGGCGGTTAGACACATCGACAAAGCATTACCAGAACCAGGCGACCAAGTGTTGAAATGGGCCGTCACGCCGCATCCAAGTCGCCCGTCATATCACGTCAAGGTGCGGGACGAAGAAGGTAAGGAACTCGCACAGTATTTCATGAAGTTCCTTGGTTGCGTTCCCAGACTGAGCGAAAAGAAACAGATTGAGAAAATCCTAGAGATCATTCCCGATTACACGAAACGCCATCACGCCTCGGTGGACGTTGCCACTGTAGTGCCAACGGTTTTGGCTGAATTCGAACAGGCGCCAATCATTACTCCTGACATAGTAATTGAGAAGATTAGAGAAACGAGGAAATTCAGAAACTTCAACGAAGAGAAGTTTCGTGAACAATTGCAGGAAGCACAGATCGGTGATCTGGCAGTCTCGTCCACAGCTTGGAAAGCCACCAAACTGCAATACAAACTTCCGAGCGGAATTATCATCAGAGGCCCTCGATCGGTAATGGAGAACCAAGTCACATTGAGCGAGACAGGCAACGAAGTCGAATTCCGCATTCGCAGTCCAAAGAATTACGAAAAAAGCTATGTCGGTTAGCACGATCTTTCGAGAACTCGTAAACGTAAGTGAAACTCTGCGCGGGCACTTTCCTAATGCGCCCCTCAACGCTCAAGAGACAGTTTCACAATACAACTCGTCTCACGACATTCCCGACGTGGCATGGTTAGACAAATACCTTCCGCCACTGGCGGAGACGCTGCTCTCGGCTTTGTTCAGATTGACACTCAAAATTGACGCCTCAGGTTACAAGGTAGATTCGAGTGTGCAACGAGATGCGGCTGGCAGGTTGATTCTCACGGATCCTGAGGTGGATGAATACGCGCTCTCGACCGAGTCAATGTCACCTGAGGCCCAGCAGACGTTAAATGACTTCAAGACACTGTTCGCGAAATCTTCCCTCGAAGTCGACTCTATGGTCCAGCAAGCGACGGCATTGGCTGCGCACGATGTTGGTCTGACGTTAACACTTCAGTTGTTCCTTGATAAGACAGCGCTGAATAAACGGTTAGCGGGCGCCGGGGAATTCGAGCTAACAGCACAGATCGTCAGTTTTCTTTTTCAAGATCAGTTAAGACTCTTGCTTGAGAGTACCACCGTGGATGAATTCGAGACTGAATTCTTACACGCAAGAAAACGAACCATGTTTCTTGTCTTTGACTTGAATGGTGGTCTAGCGAGTGATTTTTTGACTGTTTGTGGACGGCAACAGCATGACGATGTTGAAGCTCTTATTTCCGGGTTCTTACCAGCGGAGAGCTTGTTGCGAGCCGAAAGGTCGCATAAGTTCCGTCAAAGTACGAGTTTTGGAAACTTCAAGCCAAAGTGGCTTACGCCTGAGCTTTTGGCGGTATCGGCGATCCGAGGTCTTGCGCAAGATAGCATTGCGTTGAAACGTGCGTTGCAAAGATTCCAGCCTGCCGTGGCGGCGATCTTTATGGCGGACCTAGTTGAAGCCGATGACCAGGGAATTTATTCGGTCGAGTATCGCGGTTTGCGCCCGAGACGATTGCAGCTCGGGACTGAGCAACTCCTGGCCCACGAGGAGCACTGGGGTGACCTCTACGAACTTTATCAATATGCCTATGACGGATTTTCCGCCGACAAGCTGGAGATCGTGCAGCAGTTCCTGTCGCAATTTGCTGAAGACGTCGGCACCTTATGCACTAACGCAACTGAAATTCGGGAAGCAGCCAAGAAGACGCATGATCGGACCCTGATAACCAAGGTACAGGAATATTTCGAGGCCCGCCAAAGCATTCAGGAACGAATTCAAACAGCCGTTGCGCAACTCACTACTGACATAATCACTCTGAGCCGCGAGGTCAGCGCTGACGTCTACAGAGTTATGGGTGTCATTGCTCTCGCCATTGCTGGTTCGTTCTTCAAAGCCGACATTGGCTTATTCGCCCTTGTTCTCGGGTTTTTAACGATCGCAATATACTTGCTTGTCGTTGTCATCTATCACCTCCCCACGCTGCAACTCGCTGCCGACCTGCGCAAAAGGCAAAACGATGCTTATATCAATTCCTTCAGTGACGTGCTTACGGCGCAAGAAATTCAGGCGTTTCTTGATGATATTAATTGGAGGGAAGCTGTCGAAATGTTTTCAGATAAACGTCGGGGGACGACGGCGATATATGTGACCTTCTGCGTAATCTCTTTTCTTGCGGCTGCGGCATTCAGTGTCATTTGGTTGACCACGCCTGTAATACCTCCAGTGAAAATTGCTTTCGTGCTGTGACCTTGTGCGGTTGAGGAAACGGGTGAGGCCAAAATAAATGGCTTCATGAACGATCCGCAAATCCAGAAAATCTTTGTTATCCTGTCAACAACCCCAATGAAACAGTACCACGGTTTGCTCCGATCGTCTTCGTTGTATTCAAAAGAATAGCAGCAATCGGCGCGTCCTTGATGCCGGGCCGTAAATCGGGAATGAAGACTCAGAGCACGTTCCATATTCTGCCCCCTCGGAAAGTTGCGGAGTCTTCGGAATTAAGTTTCATCGCCTCGTCATACTTGGACTCAATAAACTCATTTCTAAAGTCTTCCGACACCTTCCACATATAGGGAGTGTGGATGCATGGCGCAAATACCGTGCAGTCGTGGCGTGGAATTGTATAGCGATTTCTTCATCGCATCGGCTGATGAGAATCGTTGCGCTGGCGAACTATAACAGCCTCGTTCAGCGTGTTGAAGAGATGCCTATCTATAAATTTCCAATTCTGAATATTGGGCCACCACCGGACAATGCCATCCGCTGGACCAATCTTGCACCACGAACTCTGGAACCTAACACAGCGCCGGTTACGTTGTAACCACATTACTAACGTTTACCACGTCCGTTATAATTGCACTCTGCTTTGCCGCGGGGTTACTTCAACGCCGCCATCGCTCATTCTGCTGGTATAATTCGCTGGTCTATCGCGACTGATAATTGTGGAATTCTAGAATCGCATATCCAGGCGATTGAAGCAGGACAAGTGAAGAAGACAGAGTTAGAAGTGGTTCCAGAATGTGGGAATGAGGCGATTGTGCTTCTAAGCGGGGGCCTTGACTCAGCGGCCTGTCTCGCATTCCATCAGAGTCAGAATTGCTGCTCCTCCTTGTTTATCGACTATGGACAATTCGCTGCCAGGAAAGAGTACCAAGCCGCGGCGGACATCTCAGACTTCTACAAAGTTCCTTTGAAGTACATTAGGGTAACGGGGTTCCCTCAGTGGGGCGTGGGATTTGTTCCCGGACGGAATGCCTTTTTGCTTCACACTGCATTGATGGCAGTTACCTTCCAAAAAGGCATGGTGGCGATTGGAATACATTCCGGCACAGCATACCGCGATTGCTCGGATTATTTCCTTCGACACATGCAGTCCTCGTTTGATATATACGCTGGGGGTCGAATACATGTGAGCGCTCCTTTCTTGCGTTGGACCAAAATAGAAATCTGGGAATATTGCCGCACGATGAAAGTACCCGTCGAACTCACGTATAGTTGCGAGGCTGGTCATGATCAACCGTGTGGCCAATGCTTATCCTGCATCGACCGAGGATTCCTCGTTTGAAGCTTGCTAGAAAAAGCAGCATTACTCATCCTCTCGGGGTTGTCCTTGAAACACCTCTTCTGGTTCCGTCGTTCTCAAGCAAAGGCTTCCTCTTCAAGAAGACGAAGACAAGATTGATTTCCGAAGTTGCGGATTTCATGGACATCAGCGCTGAAGTGCTGACTGAATCGATGCTCGTCAGTGCTTACGACGTTCACCACAAGCACATTCAACCCTTAACGCAAATCGCGAAAATTGGGGCGGTCGTTTTTATCGATAGCGGTGGTTATGAGGTCGCCGACGCCCACGATCTCTCAGCAGTCTTCAAACATCCTTTGCCGCCACTTGGCGTTAAGTGGACCGAAGCTAACCTCAGGAGAATTCTTCGTAACTGGCCTAAGAATTCGCCGGCAGTGTTCGTAAGTTTTGACAATACTGGCGCTCCTTTTCCAAAGCAATTAGCCGCTGCCCGAAAATTATTTGCGCAGTATCCGAACCAGATGCACGATATCATTTTGAAGCCTGATCGAACTGGTAAAAAGGGCCGCCATGTTGATATCCCGTCACTAATTCCTCATGTGAAAGAGCTCGCGAACTTTGATATTGTGGGCTTCACCGAAAAAGACTTAGGCGATTCCGTTCTAAATAGAATGTTGAACGTCGGGAGGCTTAGAAGAGCGTTAGATGATGCTGGTGTGATGACACCGATTCACGTTTTTGGGAGTCTTGATCCAATATCAACCAGTCTATATTTCCTGGCGGGCGCCGAAATTTTCGATGGACTTACTTGGCTCAGATACAGTTATCGAGAAGGTCAGGCAGTTTACTATCATAACCACGGTGTACTCGATTATGGCATCCACGAGCGCGATAGTCTTGTGACCGCCCGTTCCCTTCGGGACAATATCTATTATCTTCAGCGGCTGAAATACCAGATGCTAGACTTTTTGCCCAACAGCAGCTTTGAGAAGTTCAAGTTTTGTGGCGATGTGATTCAGAAATCATACGACACATTCTGGGCTCGCCTAGGAGGAAATGAATAATGGGAGGATCTGGCAGCGGCGGAGCTTTCTCCGACATAGATCGCAAGGAACTTCTTAAAAAGCTCCGGGATTCCGAGGCCGAAACAAAGGATGCGGGGTTTGAAACTGAAATCAATCATTGCATCGGACAACTACAGGCACAGTACAACGACCGTGACTACGATGCTGTTCAAGACCACGTTAACGAGATCGAACTCGCTCTGAGCGAGGATATTGATGAGACAGTCTCCCTACTCTTTGGAGGGTCTGTAGCAAAACGTACTTACGTGGATGGCCTGAGCGATATTGACGCCCTAGTGCTTCTCGGTGAGTCAGAGCTCAAGACCATGACGCCGGAACAGGTTAAGGAATACTTTTTCCAAAAACTTAAAGAACGTTATCCTAAAACAACCATTAAAGAAGGGACGCTGGCTGTCACAGTTGAGTTTCCAGATGCCGAAATTCAACTTCTTCCCGCAATCAAATACAAAACTGGCTATCGAATTGCCGACGTTTCGGGCAAAGAGTGGTCTTTCATTCGACCGCGAAAGTTCACGGAATTGCTGACCAAGGTCAACCAGGACAATGGCAATAAGGTTGTTCCAACAATTAAGCTTGCCAAGTCTATTGTTTCGAATCTTCCAAAGAATCGTCAGTTAACCGGCTACCATATCGAAGCGCTCGCGGTGCAGATCTTCCGTGGCTACGATGGCGCAAAAACACCGAAGGCGTTACTTACCCATTTTTTCCGCGAAGCTCCCAAAGCAGTGTTAAGCCCGTTGCCGGATCTCACAGGACAATCTGAGCATGTTGACTCTTATCTCGGATCAGAGCGGAGTCTTAGTCGACGCACGGTGTCCGATGCATTGAATTTAATTAGCAGACGGATGCAGAGCGCGGACAACGCTAGAACCGTTCAAGCATGGAAGGAGATATTAGGAGCTGACTGATCACTTTGTGCGTAAGACCTCGGCTCATGTTTTGTATACAAAGGCGCCCTGGGAAATCCGAGGATAACCCGTAGTTCTGCGACCAACGATGCTTCCGGTTGCAGCTGTAACCGGTTTTGTTAGGAGCGGCAGAATGGACTACACAAAACCTGAGACGCTGCTGTGGGCGTTAGCATGTGCTTACATGACAGCTAAGGAGACAGTGATCGACTGCGGGTATGCGCACGAAATCGATTGGCAAGACAACCTATCCTATTTTTCCCTCACGGAGCATGAATTCCTTCGGGAAGCTGCGTGGGTCATTCTTTCATCAGGAATGCGTGAAGCAGTAATACGACGAAGGTTTGCGGACATCTCTTTTGCATTCTGCGAATGGGAATCAGCTCAACAAATAGTTGAGCGCAAGGATACGTGCCGGAAGGCTGCGCTTGCCCATTTTAATAACCCTAAGAAAATCGACTCGATCATTGAGATTGCGGTTCATCTTGTTGATCGCGGTTTCGACGATGTACGGCGGTGGGTGTGGGATGAGGGAATAGATTACATCACTCAATTTCCGTTTATGGGGCCGGCCACTTCATACCATTTTGCAAAAAATATTGGCTTGCCGGTAGCAAAACCCGATAGGCATTTGATTAGGATAGCCAACGTTGTCGGGTACAGCAGCCCTCAGTCTATGTGCCAAGATATTGCTCAGCTTATAGGAGACAAAATCTCAGTTGTGGATGTTGTGATGTGGCGTTACGCGACGCTTGATAAGAACTACTTACAACTTTTTTCGAGCGCTGGATTAAGAACCGCTTCAAACGGAGATACTGGATTCTGCTGGCTAGAACAGAATGAATTAGATGTCACTGCTCAACTCGATTATGCGCATTCTTCAGGTCACTCGAAGCCCTGAGCATCAATTGGAACATTTCGGCCTGCTCTTTGGCGTCATCCAAGGCGTTGTGTGTATGAGGTGAACGCCCTTTGAATTTAGCGGGAATATGGCTGGATCGAGTGTCTTCCCACGAGCATCCTGACATACCCATGTAGAACGACTTAATATCGATTCCGCCGATTCCAAAAGGATTTTCACCAACGTACGTATGAAAGTACCAGTTGATAAATGACCAATCAAATGCGGCATTGAAACCGACAAAAATGGCGGAACCCTCGCTGCTGATCATGCCTAGCCAGTCACGGAAAGAACTCATGGCACTCTCGGGGGGTTGTCCTGAGAGGGCGAATTCCTTCATGGATTTTCCGGCCACTTCGATCGCCTCAGGAACATAAGCCTCGTTGACTGGTTGGATTTCTACGTAGAACTCTTCGCCACTGTTGCCGACGACACAGGCCCCAATTGACAACAAGCTATATGCGCCAGGTATTGGCCCGGATGATTCAATGTCTACGGATATGTAAATGTCTTTCAAGTCTACCCTCACGTTACCTCGGTTCATAAACCCTCAACCAACGAGGGGTCTTCGATCAATATACCTTTGCCAAAACTCCCTCAATGCTTGCCTGCGCGCGTTGTTGTCTATCCCGTGTTTCCAGAAGAAGCACGGAATATCGTGAGAATCAAACGGCAAAATGGTCCCCTCTTCAGCTGTCATTATGACTTTAATACTTCGTCCGAGCGCATATCCAAGCTCAATGAGACAACTGGGCCGTTCACTGGTGACGTCAATAACGGCGACAGAGGCGAAGTGCAAATTCTCAAAGATAGCAACGTTGAGGAAGGGCTCTTCTGTGGGATTCGTCCCGATCTCCATATGCTTGAAGCCGGCCTCTTCGACTACATTGTCAACGACATCTCTAAAGAACTCTTCAACACGCGAGAAAGTGGTTACCGCGGGGTTCAGCAGTCTGACGTAAAAAGCAATTGGGGGAGAAAGAATTCTCAACAGAGCGATCACTTTACCTGTGATAATGTTGACATCCTCGGATCCACCACGCGTCGAAATTGCCGCTAACCGACCGCCTGCGGTTCCGGCGAAATCTACCTGCAGCGAAAAGAACCTGGAAGGATCGTTCCGAGCTTCAGCTGCGAGTCGCATTGATCCACCGGTACCGTCCTCACGACTTGCTCCGAGCGGGAGGTCAATTGGAATTACCGGATATCTCCGGTCCATGTATAGGAGTGCGGAATGTTCAACGCCAGTTCCGCCACCGAGGACGAGTAGGATGTCACCCAGCTGCACCTGACGATCACGCATCATAGCCGCCGATCGCGCACCGGGCTGGATGAATTCGACGTTGACGAATCCCCCGTCGAGTAGTTCATGCCATAGCGGAAGTCGGTGGTCGGGTATTTCCGAAACCGCTTTTTCCGACGTAACCACTTGAATCGGTGGTCCAGAAAGATTCGACCATGTACAACCTGCATTGCGAAAACAGTCTGCGGCGGCCTCAAAGGCCGTCCAGTCAAAGATTAAGCTTGGGCCGATTCCCGCCGTGCTCGGTGGACGTGGTTCCTTGCCAACGTTTAGCACAAGCCCGCCACCTTCGCGCAAAATCTCCCTCGTGACAGTTGAAACAAACTCGTGCGCATATTTTACAAGCTGAGGGTCTGTGAATTGACTGGCGCTGCCTGATATCTGTACGCGCCTGCCGTGCAACCCGGATTTCACTGGACGTGTAACCATATTGAGAATCAGCTAGATCTTATTCGGTTAACATTTATTTCGCTAGCTGCCAATAGTTCCCTGATGTCTTGTCAGACTCGTGGGAGAGAAAAACGCGGTTCTCAATATCTTAAGAAATATGATTCTCAACAGATTTCGCAGTTTGGCGCTCTCAGCAGACAACAAGAAAATAAGAGGGCGCTGTAATTGATTTCCGTGATCTGTCCGGTCGCGACGGTTAGGGCTCAAATTCCCTTTTGGGCTAAGTTGCTACTTGGTGTGCGCCCGTCGCGGTGGTCACCCCCATCAAACTGCTATCCCCGGTTAGTCGAGCGTCATTAAGCCCCACTATTTGTGTATGTGGCGGGCGGGGTCACGAGGTGGACCGCAGGTCCCACCGTCAAATTGGGGATCGCAGAACAAGCAGAGGAAATGTCGTTTGAAGAGTGGTGGAACAACAGAGGGGCTCACTTGACCGTAACCCAAACTTTGTGACTTAGTTGTGACAGGCTATCTTAGGTTCGTGAGGTAAAGCGTTTCTTTCCAACACCTACAAAAATAAATTGGCTCCGCAGGTAGGACTCGAACCTACAACCCTTCGGTTAACAGCCGAATGCTCTGCCATTGAGCTACTGCGGAATAAGCGCCCTCACATGGTTTCCAAAGAAACTATGTGCAGGGCGCGAAGCGTTTTTATAGCAAAAGGGTCCGAGAGCGTCAACCGTTCAAGGAGTCGCTCAGGGACCCGCTCGAGGACCCAAGCCGCCGCGAATCAGAATCTCACGTGATGATCAGTGGATTCTCAACTCGACAGCGCCAGTTAAATGTGATCCCCGGCGCAGGCGATCCGTTTGACTTCCATGCAAAGACCGTGATCTTCACGTCGGCGCCGTTGTTCACCACCTCGTGCTGCACAGTTAAGAAAAACGGCTTCGCTGTTTTGGGGGTCGCGATGACGTTTACCGGCTCGCTGTAAATCTCACGTGCGGGACAGATGAAATTCGTCAGATTAAACGAGAACTGCCCATTCGCCCCCGTGGTTGCAAATCCGCTGACATCAATCACACGGTTCGCCGAACATCGATTCGGCAGGTTTGCCACAGTGTTCTTCTGGACTGTTCTGCTTTCAGTGTTGGTAACGATGGCAGTATCGAGCCACACCTGAATCGCCGCCAGTGCTTCATCTGTAATCTGTTCACCCAGCAACCCCTCGAGGTGCTCTCTTTTGCTATCGGTTTTGTTAGCCATTTCTCACTCCTTAGTCGGAATTTGTGTCATGTTAACTATGCGAAATCCGGCCCAAAACGTTAGGTGGGTGACGCTGCAAACTTGCGCTTGGCAATAATCTGCGAGAATATCTTCGGCCCTGATTCTCCTGAGAAAGGTCCCCTGATGGAACGCCGTACAACTGCCTGGTATAGCCCAAACCTGAATACCGAAATGCCGCTCGTCGCGTACGGGCATGCCGGACCACCGCTGCTCATGTTTCCCACAGCGGCCGCTGACTATCTCGAATACGAACGCTTCTATCTTGTCGACGCGATCAAGTCGTTTATCGAAGCCGGCAAACTGCGCGCGTATTCCATCAACAGCGTCAATCGCTACAGTCTCTTGAACGAGAAGATGCCGTCGAATCTCAAAGCGGAGTTGCTCACGCGCTACGATCGATACATCACTGACGAAGTGTTACCGCTGATTCGAAAGGATTGTGGCGACGGTGAGAACCGGCCGCTGACGACGGGCGCGAGTCTGGGTGCGTATCTGTCGGCGAATGCCTACTTCAAGCATCCCGATCTTTTTCGCGGCGTGATCGCGATGAGCGGAAGCTATGACGTGCGCGCTTATCTGAAGGACTATTACGACGACAACGTCTACTTCAATAATCCGGTCGACTATCTTTCAAACCTGAACGACGACCACTTCCTGCCTTTGTTGCAGAAGGCAGACGCGATCCTGATCATGTCAGGGCAGGGAAACTATGAAGCGCCGGAACGCAGCCGCACATTGTCAGACATTCTCACCGCCAAAGGCATTCCTCACAAGCTGGATCTCTGGGGACCCGATGTGGACCACGACTGGCCATGGTGGCGGAAGATGCTGCCGTATGCTTTAGGGAAGTTACTACTTAGGCTTTGATGGCGACGCCGTTCTTATCCACCTGCTTGCCGTCCTTGTAGGCGACACGTCCGTTGACGATCACCAGGTCGATTCCTGACGAAATTTGATTTGGATTCTCGATCGTTGCGTTGCCGCGAATGGTTGCGGGATCGAAGACGGTTAGATCTGCAACTGCGCCGTCTTCAAGTACGCCACGATCTTTCAGCGCGGGCGTCACCACACTGCGCGGTAACTCGGTCATCTTTGTAAGGATCTTTTCGAGTGGCATGCCGATGTCGAGTGCGTGACGAATTGCAGTCGCAAAACACCCGGCACCACGTGGATGGGAGTTGGCACGCGGCTCAAACTGGATACCGCCATCAGAACCGATCATGCAAAAGTCTTCTTTAAGCGCGAGGTTCACAGTCTTTTCGAGCGGCATCGTTCCTTCAGGAACAGCAGCGAGTGCAGAAGTCCGGCGATAGTGTGCAAAGCTGCGCTCGTTTAGTCGCTCGGAACTGCCGACGATTCTCAGATCGTCATAATTGAGTCCGTAACGTTGCTGCCACCCGGGACCAAAGCGGTTGTTTGAGAGATACGTGGCCCAAAACGAGTAAGGATAGACGCACGTAGTGATCGTCATGCCCTGCGCGTTAGCAGTGCGAATCTTCTCGAGCGCCTGCTCCATGTGGAACGTGCCACCGGTCGAGTGCAGATGATCGATGTGAAGGCGCGCGCCGCTGTCACGTGCCAGTCGAATCGCTTCGTCAACTCCTTCCAATTCTTTTTCACTCGACGAGTAACGCAGGTGCAGAAACATCGGACGCTCGTACTTCTTCGCGAGCTTCGCGTACTCCAACATCTCGGCGTAAGGGGCGGGTTGATACTCGAGACTGTGTGAAACGCCGAGCGCGCCTTCTTCGAGGTTTTTCTCAATCAGCCTGCGTGCGCCGGATCGAGCGCGAATCGCCATCACGAAAGTTGAGACACCGAAGTTGATCGAATGACGTCGATTCGAGAACTGACGGTAATATGCGCCGCAGTCAGGACTGCCGCCGTGCATTTGCAGCGCAGTGGTGACACCATCTGAAACTTTGTACTTCTCGAAGATCTGATAGGTCGACTCAGGCGAAGTCGAGTTATCTGCAAGGATGTCAATGAAGCCCGGCGAGACTACGCGGCCCGTGACGTTCAGCGTCTCAGTGCCTCGAAGCTCAATGCCGAAGCGGAGTTTACCAGCGTCATCGATCCCGATATCGACCGTTCTCCACTGGCCATCGATGAACGAACGTCCACCACGAAGGACCAACGGTAATAGCGGCTTCTCTACGGAACCTTCGATTCGCTTGCAAGCAGGCAGAGCGAGGCTCGCTGCCGCTAGGGGAATCGACATCTGGAGGAAGGTGCGCCGTTTCATTGTCGGGGGACTGGCACTATTCTAAGCGGCGCCTTGGGCCGCCGGAACTAGACTACTCTGGAGCGTCACTAACTGTCGATGAATTTGTTCCGAGTATCCGGTCGGCTTCCGCGCGGAGGGTGTCGAATTCCTTCTTTAACACCTGATAGCGCTCCGCGGCGTCGCGCCCGATCTTCTGGTCCACATTCGAGGTCATACTGGCGAGATAGGTGATATGCGCCTGGAGACCCGGCTTGCCGTAACGCACCGGTTCGTTCAAGAGTTTCCCTGCGAGTGCGATTATTCGCTGATCGTTGGGCGATTTACTGATGGCTTCCCTGACTCTCGTAACAAGCTGGTTGACGCCGCTAACAAGGTCGCGCATGCGCATGTTGTGTTCAAACTGCTCCTGCAAGTCTGACAACGTCACGCCATCGGCCGCGATTCTTGGATCTATAGCCACGCTAAAAGGTTGCGTCAGCTTCGTGTTGCCGGATTTTAGTCGCACCTGATACTGGCCCGGCGGGAGCGTGACTCCGGCCTGATTACGCAGGTCCCAGGCAAAACGATTTAGACCGACAGCTTTCGTGACTCTCGGCGGCGGCAAAAAGCGTCGCGGTGGTCCGGCATCCGGATCGGGTTCTGACTCTGGACCAGCAGTACCAACGCCCGGCATGTTTGCTCCGGCGCCGCCGCGACGACTGGGGCGCAAAACAGGTGTTTCGCTGTTGTAGGAATTAAGCACCTCACCTTTTGTATCAAGGATCTCGATAACAACTGCATGAGTTGGCGGTGCGGGCAGGTAGTAGTCCACTACTGGACCAAGAACAGTGGGATTAACTCGCGTGCGATATCCATCGCGCGGTTTGAAGAGCGTGATATCAGACGCTTTCACTTGCGAGCTGAGCTGCTGCACTGGCGTGATATTGTCGAGAATCCAGATAGCGCGTCCCTGAGTTGAGACGATGAGATCCTTGTGATGCACCTTGATATCGGAAACAGGTACATTGGGCAAGTTCAACTGAAACGGTTGCCAGCGAGCGCCGTTATCGAATGAGAGAAAGACGCCAAATTCTGTCCCGGCGTAAAGCAGCCCTTCACGATCCGGATCCTCGCGGACGACGCGTGTGGGCCAGTCGGCAGGAATACCGTTCTTTCCGTCAGTCAACCTGGTCCAGGTGTTTCCGTAATCGTCTGTGCGGTAGATGTAAGGCTGATAGTCGCCGAGTAGCCAGCGATAGACCGCGAAGTAGGCTGAGCCTTTCCGATGTGGCGAGGCTTCGATGTATTGCACCCGCCCGCCGCTCGGCAGATCTTTCGGCGTCACGTTGGTCCACTTCTTACCGTTGTCCCGCGTGACGTAAAACGGACCATCGTTCGACCCAGTCCAGATCACACCCTTTTCGATTGGCGACTCAGTAATCGCGTACAGCGTGCTGTAAAACTCTTCGCCCGTGACGTCGCGTGTGATCGGTTCACCGCTGACGCCCTGGCAGCAATCCAGATGCGCAGTCAGGTCGGGCGAGATTCGTTCCCACGTCACGCCTTTGTCACGCGTGCGGTGAACGTATTGCGATCCGTAGTAAAGCACGTCCGCGTCGTGCGGCGACGTGGCCATGGGCGACACTCGTTGCATGCGGTAGATCAAATCGCTCGCCGGATTTCCGTAAAGTGATTGACCGCCGATCCAGTAATTCTTCTCCTGCCCGGTCTTGAGATTCATCACGCCGTATTGTCCCTTGCACGAACCGTAAACGATGTCGGGATTCATCGGGTGCGGCATGATTGGACCAGTTTCACAACCTGGGCCAATGCGCCAATCAGATGTCGAGAACGGTTCAGCCTGACTGGAGATGATGAGCGTCGAGTTGTCCTGCTGCGCACCGTAGAGCTTGTAGGGAAACTGATTGTCGAGCCAGATGCCGTAGATCTCCGCGGTGGGCTGGTTCATTTGGGACGACCACGTACGCCCGCCGTCGTTTGAGACGTTCGCACCCCCATCATTGGCCTGGATCATGATCTGGCTATCTTTCGGATTGATCCAGATGTCGTGATTGTCGCCGTGCGGTGTTCGAAACGACGTGAACGTTCTGCCGCCGTCAGTAGATTTGTAGAAGCCTTCTGCGCCTGCGTAGACCACATCAGCGTTCGATGGATCGGCGCCGAGCGTGGTGTAGTAAAACGGTCGTTGAATCAACGCGCTGTGCGTATTGATTAAGGCCCACGTTTGGCCGGCGTCGTCGGAGCGATAGAAACCGCCGAACGGTTTTGCCTCGATGAGTGCATAGATTCGATTTGGACTCGCGTTCGTGACGGCGAGATTGGCTTTGCCGATCAACTCATTCGGAAGGCCGGTCGAGATCTTCGAAAAGTGTTCGCCGCCATCTGTGCTCTTGTAGAAACCACCTTCGCGACCGCCGCTGATGATGGTCCATGGTTTACGTTCAAGATGCGACATCCATGCGTAAACAACGTTTGGATTGCCCGGCTGCAGCTCGACGTCCATCGCGCCGACAGCGTCTGAAATGAACAGTACTTTGCGCCACGTTTGCCCGCCGTCAGTAGTTTTGAAGATGCCGCGCTCGTCGTTTGATTTGAAAACGTCGCCGTTGGCTGCGACCCAGACGATGTCGGGATTCGTCGGATGAATGCGGACAGCGCCAATCTGGCCGGCGTTGTAGAGCCCGATGAATTTCCATGTTTGACCGGCATCGGTTGACTTGTACACACCGCGGCCAGTCGAGACGTTGCTGCGCACGCCATCGGAACCGGTGCCGAGGTAAATGATGTTGGGATCTGAATCGGCGACGGCGACAGAACCGGTTGAGCCGAGCGGAATCTTGCCGTCAGTGATCGGAGTCCAGGTGGCGCCGCTGTCGATGGTGCGAAACAGGCCGCCACTCGCGACGCCCATGTAGAACGTCTTTGGTTGCGAAGGAACTCCGGTCACCGTAGTCACGCGTCCACCGCGTGCCGGACCAACAAGCCGGTACCGCAATCCGTTGAAGAATGATGAGTCGACAGTTTGTGTTTGAACAGAAATCGAGAGCAGCAGCAGAGTGAGCAATACAGAACCGGACCGAAACATCAATCGACCTCCGGATAACGCAGCGTTTAGATTTGGGGCCTATTATGTAGCAGGCGCGAACCAACCGCGAATGCTCCGCGCGACTTGCCTGAAGAATCGAAGAATCTTTCTGAAGACCAGAAACGATATTACCAGGCCTGCACCGACAATGACGAAGATCAGAACGGGTACGAAGACTGATGCAACGACGGAAAGAACTGCCACGACATCTTCGGCGATGCTGGCAACCCAGTTCGACACCGGCTCAGGGCTCGCATTCAACATGGCCCGCGTTGCCGCCTTGGTTCCATGAGAGCTTAGTGCCAAACCGCCGCCGAGCAAAAGCGCGATCACCTGGACGCTGCGGTCGAAGTCGCCGAACGCGCTTGCTGCGAGAACGGCGCCCGCAGGGATTCGAATAAAGGTGTGAATCACATCCCAGGTACTGTCGACGTACGGAACCTTGTCCGCGACAAACTCGACGACATACAAAACAACTGCGACGCCGATGACCCACCAACTCGTCAGCACCTGGAGCTCGCCGGGAAGTTGCAGATGCGAGAACCGGCCGAGCAGCCCGAGCGTGGCGACGGCCGCGTAAAGATTGATACCCGAAACCCACGAGGCGCCCATCGCGATTGCGATTGTGGAAATCAGTTGTGTCATCGGCGTCGAATTATATCAAGCAAGTTGGCCACAAAAAGGCACAAAAAGCACAGAAAGGGTTTTCTAAACACTCCCGTATCTATTAACTTAACCCGACCGCATGCAGCTTCTGGAGTACACACCTGCTTTCGACGTGAACGCCGCCGCAGCGATTGCCGGCGAACACTTCGGGATTCGTGCGCGTGCGCAGGTGTTGCCGAGTGAACGCGACCAGAACTTTCTCTTAACGAATCAGGCTGGGGAAAAGTTTGTACTGAAAATCGCGAACGCACTCGAGTCGCGCGAGTTTCTCGAGGCGCAAAACTCGGTTCTCAAATACCTCGAGCGGCGTGTTTCGATTTGTCAGAAGCTGTTGCCGGCAACGTCGGGAGAAGAGATCGTCAGCGTGAAATCGCATCTCGTTCGCCTCGTTTACTATCTTCCCGGTGTGCCGCTGGCGAAGGTTGGGCCACACTCGTCGGGGCTGTTACACGATCTCGGTCGCAAGCTCGGACAAGTGGCGCAAGCTCTTGCAGGTTTCGATCACCCGGCGGTCCATCGCGACTTTCACTGGGATCTGGCGAACGGCAATCGTGTAGTCAATGAATTTGCCTCGTTGATCGATAGCGCGAGTTTGCGTGAGCTGGTTTTGAAGTGCAGGTACGAGCCGCCGGAAGGCTTGCGACGAAGTGTGATTCACGGTGACGCGAACGACTACAACTTACTCGTCGATCCCGAAAGTATGACCGTCAGCGGTCTGATCGACTTCGGTGACATGATTTACAGCTACACTGTCGGAGATCTCGCGATCGCGATTGCTTATGTGATACTCGATCCTAATGCCGATGTTTGTGAGATTGTCAGTGGTTACCGGAATGAGTTTGTGTTGCTCGATGAAGAGCTCGATGCCCTGTGGCCACTCGTGCGGTTACGACTTGCGATGAGCGTTTGTCTTGCTGCGCATCAACTGCGGCAACAGCCAGCGAATCAATATCTACAGATAAGCCAAAAGGCGATCGAAGAGAATTTGCCACGGATTTACGCGGATGAAAAAGGATTTAGTTAGCGAGAGGCAGCGGCTGCTTGGGCGCAATTTGAGTATTGCGTATGAGAAGCCGCTGAACATCGTGCGCGGTTCGATGCAGTATCTTTTCGATGCTGAAGGCCGTCGCTATCTGGATGCGTACAACAACGTCGCGCATGTTGGCCACTGTCATCCGAAGGCGGTTGCGGCGGGACAGCGGCAGATGGAGCTGTTGAATACCAACACGCGGTATCTGAGTGAGCTGATTCTCGATTATGCACAGAAGCTGACGGCGACGCTGCCGGCATCGTTGAGTGTCTGTTACTTCGTCAACTCCGGGAGTGAGGCAAACGAGCTCGCAATCCGGCTTGCACGCGCACACACGAGAGCCCGAGAGATGATCGTGTTGGACCATGCTTATCATGGAAACACGACGGGGCTGATCGATCTCAGCCCTTACAAACACAACGGTCCGGGAGGTGAGGGAGCGCCGTCGTGGGTGCACGCAGTGCCGCTTCCGGCTTCAGAACTGGAGGCAGCCGACGTTATCAGTCAAATACCACCTCACCTCTGTGGGTTCATAGCCGAGTCGCTGCCCAGCGTGGCTGGACAGATCGTTCTTCCTCAGGGCTATCTGAAGAGAGTTTACGATGCAGTACGAGGTGCGGGCGGGGTTTGTATCGCTGATGAAGTTCAAACCGCGTACGGGCGCATTGGCACACATTTCTATGGGTTTGAAATGTACGACGTTGTTCCCGACATCGTTGTACTCGGCAAGCCGATTGGCAACGGTCATCCGATCGGTGCCGTGATCACGACGCGTGCAATTGCCGACTCGTTTGACAACGGGATGGAATTCTTCAGCACGTTTGGCGGGAACAACGTGTCGTGTGCGATTGGCTTGGCAGTGCTCGAGGTCGTTCAGGAAGAGAACTTACAGCAACACGCCCTTCGAATTGGCGAGCGCTTACTCGAAGGTTTGCGAACGCTGCAACAGCGCCACTCGCTCATCGCCGACGTCCGCGGCTCAGGTTTGTTTCTCGGCGTCGAACTCATCCGTGATCACGATCCCGCTACCCAGGACGCCAACCGAATTGTGAACCAGTTGCGCGAACACGCCATCCTGATCGGCACAGACGGCCCACACCACAATGTCCTAAAAATCCGTCCCCCCATGCCGTTCGGCGAGACAGACGCAGATCACCTCGTCACGACACTATCTAGAGTACTGTAAGGACACGGATGACGCGGAAAAAATCCGGATTTATTTCCGCGTCATCTGTAGCTCAATTCGCGGCGGGTTTTCTCGGGGAAGAGGGTTACCTTGATGAAGGATTGGGTGTTCAGGTATTGCTTTGCTGCGTCCTTCACGGTGGCTGCGTCGAGTTTTTTGTAGAAGTCGGGTATGAGCCAGAGGCCGGCCGGGTCCTCGTCGTTATTGAACCGCTGCATGATCTGACTCAATAGGTAAGCATTCTGCTTGCTGTTGGTTTCAAACTCACGCAGCAAGGCTTCTTTCTCGTCATTGAGCTGCTTCTCGGTCGGCCCCTCAGCCTTAAACTTCTCAATCTCGCCAAACACTCTCTTGATCAGATCGTCGGTTCGATCCGGCGAACAACCAAACTGTATCGTGATCGAGTATTCCTTTTTGGGATACTTCTGATAACTGTAAGCTGCGGTAATGCTATACGTGCCGCCGAGCTCTTCCCGGATCAACTCCAGCAGCCGCGTTTGCAGTATCTCCGACATCGACCTGAGCGCGATTCGTCGCTCCTGATCAAAAGCAAATGGACCACTGAAAACAATCGCCGCTCGACTCTTCGGTTCGATCCCCTTCTCCACCTTCTTCTCAATAACTCCAACCGGCGGCTTTACGCCGATATCCTTCCACGTCTCTTTTCTTTTGAGCGACGGCAGCGAGCCAAGATAACGCTCTACAAGCGGCTTCATGGTCGCTTCGTCAAAATTGCCGATAAAGTAGAACGTGAAGTCGCTCGCATCCGCGAAACGATCCTTGTAGAACGCCAGCGACTTATCGAGATTCCACTCGTCAACGGACGCGGCTGTTGTCATGCGACGGCGCGGGTGATTGCCATACCGTGCAGCATTGAGCGCCTCGAAGAATGCAAATTCCGGAATCGCACTCTGATTGTTCATGAACGTCCGTGCCTGCGTCGCCTGCGCGGCAAAAGCATTCGCATCTGCTCTCGGTTGTGTAAACCGCAGATAGATGAGTTGGAACATCGTTTCCAAATCTCTGGGCGAACTCGAGCCAGTCAGACCTTCTTCGAGCTCACCAATAAATGGAGTTGCGAACGCCACCTTTCCTGCCATCATCTTGCCGAGATCGATGGCGCTGAACTTCGCTACGCCGCCTGCATTGACTACTTGCGTGGCCGTGCTCGCCGGAATGTAATCGGCATCAGTGGCTATCGAAGTCCCACCAGGACTGCTGGCTCGAAAGAGAATTTCGTCGGCTCGAAAATTAGTTGGTTTGAGTACGACCTTCACTCCATTAGCGAGTTCCCAGATTGTGAGGCCCGCTTTATCGATCGTACTTGTGTTTACGACCTTGCCGGGTGCGGGTAATGACTCGAGCAGAACCGCCGACGCTACCGTATCCACATACGGCTTAACCTCTACCGAGGCCGCGTCTTTGATGACACCGGCAAGCTTTGCCTGATCCGGGACCGTCAGACCGGGTTTTTGTGGCGCCGTCACGAGCACGAGGCGGTTTTGATTGCTAAGCGGAAACCACTCGCGCGCCAGCTTGTTAATCTCAGAGAGCGTGATCTCGGGCAGGAAACGCTTGTGCAGTGTATATTCATCGTCAGCGCTCGGCAACGTTTCATTCATCAGAAAGTTGCGCACATATTCACCGGCACGGCTGGCGGCCAGGGTGTTGTCTTTCTCGAGCGCAAGCCGCTCGTAGGAACGCAGCACACTCGCTTTCTGTCGGGCCAACTCCGTCTCTGTAAACCCGAAGCGTGCGACTCGTTCTGCTTCCGTTAGCAATGCTTGTAAACCACGCTCGATGCCATCATCCTTAACAAGCGCAGTCAGAAATGCGATCTCCTTGGTGCGCGCCAGAAAGCTACTGCGTGCGCCGAAGCCCAAAACAAATGGTGCATCCGGCTTTTGTGTGAGCTCTGCAAACCGCGCGTTGAGCATTCCGGCAAAGAGCCGATCGACTGTCTTCTGCCGGTAAGCACCAACCGTACCCTCCGGACGTGCGGGTAACAGCGTGTCGATCTCGACGCTGGTGGTAGACGTTTCTTTGTCAGTGTTAATGACGAAGCCCATGTCTGACCGATCGGGAACGTCGTACGTTTGGCGTTCTTTTGGCGACGTATGTGCGGGGATGGATGCGAAATGAGTTTTGACGAGGTTTTCAACTACAGACTTATCGAAGTCACCGACTGCAACCACAGCCATCAAATCCGGACGATACCAGTCTGCGTAGTACTGCTTGATTCGCTCCGGCTTGCCGTTCTGAATGATCTCAGGGAGACCGATAGGAAGACGGTTCGCATAACGAGAACCCTTGAACATCACGGGGAATAATTTTTCCGCATTGCGCATTCCCGCGCCACGACCCGAACGCCATTCTTCGAGAACGACACCGCGTTCTTTCTCGATCTCGGCCGCCTCGAAACTAACGTTGTGAGCCCAGTCTTCGAGCACCTGAAACGCCCGCGCCATTGCTTCCGGTTTATCCGTCGGAACCGTAAGCATGTAAACCGTTTCATCGAAGCTCGTGTACGCGTTGATGTCTGCGCCAAAGCGCATGCCTAACGACTCGATGAACGAGATGAGTTCGTGCTTGGGAAAGTTCTTCGTGCCGTTGAACGCCATGTGCTCAACGAAGTGGGCCAAGCCGCGCTGATCGTCGTCTTCGAGAACCGCACCAGCCTTCACCACGAGCCGGAGCTCGGCGCGCTTTTCCGGTTTCTTGTTGGGCCGGATGTAGTAGCGGAGACCGTTGGGAAACTTGCCCATCGTGATTTCAGGATCCACCGGCATTGGTTGCGTCAAGGGTGTTTGACCCGAACCGCCGATGCTGACGAGGGCAGTGATGATTACAAGAAGGATGATCTTCTTCATGGCAGTCTCCTTAACTCGGATGAACGCGGAAAGAACGGATCAGCGATTGACGAATCGAAATCGGCGGAAACGTTGGGCGAAGCGACGCTGGTTTTCGGCGAGGTCGCGGTTGAGGATAAACGAGAGCGAGCTCCCTCTCGCTGTCCACCCGTCATTTGAGTATGCGATTGGCAGATCGATAGAGGTGTTGTCGTCCTTCGTCCAGGAGCTACCCGAGACCTGCTCGCATCTCAGTAGATAGTGTTCGATGCCGGTAAAAACGCTGCGCCAGTAACCGCCGTAAAGAGTCTTATAAACAATTCCGTCAACCTCTACATAAACTCTATTTCCACTGAGAATTTTATAATTAATGCGGCCCAGCAAATCGAGCAGGCGACATTGCTCGCGTGCGGTGGGATCTGCGACTGGCGAATGAAAACTCAGAAGATCATCGGGCGTTGCGTCGTCTTCACGCCACGCTTCGGGTTTGTACGGTGTTGCTTGCTGCCGACGATCTTCGTTACTCATCCGGCACTCCGAACTCATATCCATTTCGGGATTGGGATGGGGCTAGTTTATTCTCGAAACGAGTAGAAAGCCAGCATTTTTACGAAAGATCAAGGGGGTGTACGAAAAGTTGGAAAAGGATAGACAAAAACTACTTCATTTTGGTTTAGCTCTCGGTTTTCTCCTGTTAACCATAACGGGATGCAATCGTGAAAATGTCGCACAACCGGGTTTAGATAATCGAATCATGACAGGTCCGATTGTTTATGTTGCTCTTGGAGATTCAACTGGTGTGGGTGTTGGCGCGAGGGAAGGTGGGTATGTGTTGCGGCTTTTCAATCGCCTCATAAAACGACGGCCAGGGTCGAAGTTGACGAACCTTTGCGTCAGCGGTGCGACGACTGAAGACCTCATTCGCGGGCAGTTGGATCGCGGTGTTGATATGACTCCCGATCTGGTAACTGTCGGCATCGGCATCAACGACATCGGGCATGGTATGACGATCGATCAGTTCGCGAAGAATTATGAAAAGATTCTCAGCACGCTTCGCGACAAAACTCACGCCCAGATCGTAGTGACGAACATTCCCGACATCTCGAGTGGGCCGCGTATTCCAGGTTCGATGCGGAGTCAGTATCAGCAGCAGATCCTTAAATTCAACGAGCGTCTGGAAGAGATTGCGAAGCGTTACGATGTGACCGTCTTCGATATGTACACGGTTTCAAAGGATGAGCTTCCGTCGCATCCGGAGTATTTTTCGAGTGATGGGTTCCATCCGTCTGATGAAGGGTATGAGATGTGGGCGAAGCAGATGTGGCCCACATTGGAGCGTGTTATCGGAGAATAAATCCGGATCTAATTCGCGTTATCCGCGTCCCGTCTTTCCCCGGAAACAGGATCGAAGAAATGCATTTTGTCTTTCATCATCCTGATCCAGACCTGGCTTTCCTCGTCTGCGCGGAAGTCGGCCGGCGCGCGAGCAATCAACCGGTTACTGCCGACGGTAAGAAAAACGAAAGTCTCATTTCCCATTTGCTCTGTGACGTAAACCGTCGCGGGGATTGCGCCGTCCTGTGGTTGCGATAGCACTTGAATGTGTTCCGGTCGAATGCCTTTTGTTAACGGTGATCCCTCAATGAAGTTCATGCTCGGACTACCGACAAACTCCGCGACAAATCGATTTGCGGGATATTTATAAATATTCATCGGCGTATCGAATTGCTGTAGCCGGCCCTTCGTCATCACGGCCACGCGAGAGGCGAGTGTCATTGCTTCGGCCTGATCGTGCGTGACGTAGATCGTCGTGGTTCCGAGCTCGTGCTGGAGATGTTTCAGCTCGCCACGCATCTGCACGCGTAAACGCGCGTCGAGATTCGAGAGCGGCTCGTCCATGAGGTACGCCCGCGGCTCGCGCACGATCGCACGCGCGAGCGCAACGCGCTGACGTTCACCGCCGGATAGTTGTCGTGGTTTGCGATCGAGTAGTGGTTCGATTTCGAGCATTGTCGCCACGCGCTTTACCCGTTCCGCGCGGTTTACTTTGTCGAGTTTGCGCACGCGCAACGGGTAGCCGATGTTTTCCGCAATCGTCATGTGCGGGTAAAGCGCGTAACTCTGAAACACCATCGCCAGGTCACGATGCTGCGTGGGAACATCGTTAATACGTTTGCCGTCGATGAGAATGTCGCCTGATGTGACAGGCTCGAGACCCGCGAGCATTCGCAGGGTCGTCGTCTTGCCGCAGCCGGACGGACCAAGCAGCACGATGAACTCGCCATCGTCGATCTTCAGCGACAGATCGTCGACGACACTCGTGCTGCCGTATTCCTTATTTACGTTTTTGAACTCAATGCCCATTTATCCTTTTACTGCTCCCATCGACAATCCCCGCACAAGGTACTTCTGCACGGAGAGGGCAAACACGAGAATCGGAATGATGGCCACTGTGGCAGCAGCGCTCATCACACCCCACTTGATTTCGTATTGAGTAACGCGGCCCGCGATTCCAACCGGCAACGTCATCGCCGCGTCAGTCTGTGTCAACACGAGGGCGAACAGAAATTCATTCCACGAAACAATCAAACAAAACACTGCTGTGGCTGCAAGGCCCGGCGAAACAAGCGGCAACACCACACGCACCAACGCTCCGAGGCGAGAGTCGCCATCGACGAGTGCCGCTTCTTCGAGCTCGCGTGGCAGGTCGGCAAAGAAACCGCGCATCATCCAGACTACAAACGGCAGATTGAATCCGGTGTAGACGATGATGAGCGACGCGCGCGTGTTAAGCAGTTGCACGTCGCGCATCATGAGAAAGAGCGGGACGGCCGTGACGATCGCGGGAAACATACGCGTTGAAAGAATCCACAACGAGAGCCGGCGATTGAGACGCCAGGGAAGCTCAAACCGTGCGAGCGCGTAAGCTGCGAGTGTGCCGATTACGAGTGCACACACGGTTGAAGCAACGGCAACAATTACACTGGTGAACAGATACTCTCCGAAACCGCGCGTGACGAATGCGTCGTAGTAGTGCTCGAGAGTGGGAGTGAAAGCAAACCACGCTGGCGGACTGGCAAACTGGTCAACCTCAGTCTTCAGAGAGATCGTCAGCATCCAGTAAGCAGGCGCGAGGGAGAACAACAACGCCACGGTCAACAGCGCATAACGACTACCTTGTGCTATTTTGCGGCTCACTAAATCGTCTCTTTCGCCTGCAGAAACTTGATGTAAATGGCGCTAATGACGTTTGTCAGCGCGAGCAATACGAACGACATCGCCGCCGCATAACCAAAATCAAAAAACCGAAACGCCGTGCGATAGATGTACAGACTGATCGTCTCAGTCGCGAATCCCGGCCCACCTTCTGTCAGAATAAATATCTGGTCGAACACACGCAGCAGGTCCATCGTGCGCAGCAGCAGGACGATCAGGATGGATGGTTTCAGCAACGGCAACGTCACGTGCCAGAATGTTTGCCAACGACTCGAGCCGTCGATCAACGCTGCTTCATAAGGCTCCTGTGGAATCGCCTGTAATCCTGCGAGCAGGACGAGGAACACAAACGGCGTCCATTGCCAAACGTCGACCGCGATCACAGAAAGCATCGCGAGCTTTGGCGATGCGGTCCACGTCAAGCTCGCGGTGTTGATGCCCAATTGTTTGAGCGTTTCGTTGATGGCGCCGAAGTTTGGATTCAGCATGAGACGCCAGATCACTCCGACGACAACCGCCGGCAGCATCATCGGGATCAGCAGACTCGCGCGAAACAGTCCGCGACCACGAATCTGCTTATTCAGCAACAGCGCGAGACCAAGGCCAAGAAGAAACTCGCAGGTGAGGGCAGAGACGGCGTAGACAAACGTATGGGCCAGTGCTGTCAGAAAGAAATTATCCGACAACAAACGCGTAAAGTTTCCCAGACCCCAGATTACGCCCGCCGCGGTCCCTTGTTGCAGACTGATCGTAATCGAATAGATGAGTGGATAAATTGAGAGTACGAGGAGCACCGCGATTGCAGGCGCGAGAAAGAGTGCAGGCAAAAGCAGTTCGCGCTTATTGAGCGCGCTGAAGGATCTTCTCGATTTCTGCATTCGCCTGATTCATGGCTTCCTCGGCTGTCAGATCGCCGCTGTTCGCCTTTGAAAGAAAGATCCCAAAAGCGTTTTCAATTTCGTTCCAGTAAGGAGTTCTTGGGCGTGGCCTCGAGCTTTCGAGCGAACGCAATTGAGCAGGATACGCTGGAAACTTTGTTACCAGCTCGGGATCCTGGAAGAGCGATTTGCGCGTCGGTGGATTGCCACGCAGTGCTGAGCGTTTCATTTGTTCGGCGCTCGTGGCCCAAAGCAAAAAATCGACAGCTGCTTCTGCGTTGCGCGACTCACGCGGAATAGCGATGAGCCAGTTTCCGATTTCGGCCTGACCGGATTTCTGACCATCTGGCAAGGTTGTGAACTCCATCTTCCCGATCACCTTCGACTTTGACTGGTCGCTGAATGAACTGATCCACGCGGGCCAGTTGATCGACATCGCCGCTGTGCCCTGCAACAGGTGTGCACCAACGTCGTCGGCATTGAAACTCACATAACCGGGTGGCGAGTATTTGCCCAACTCCATCATGAATTCGAGTGCCGCGATTGCCTGCGGACTGTTGACCGTTGGCTTTCCATTGGCGTCGAACATCTCCGCACCGAAGGCCCAAAAGATCGGCATGAAGTCGGCGACGGCAGCGTTCCCCTGGGCGGCGCGTTCGACGTAGCCATAGACTTGTCCACCATTCGCGCCTGCCGTTTCTTTCTCCTGGATTGTTTTGGCGGCCGCCAGCACGTCGTCCCATGTCAATGGTGCTTTCATTAAATATTTCTCAAAAAGATCTTTACGATAGAAAAATAATTGGGAGTTTCCGACGTATGGAAGGGCGTAAAGTGAGCCGGTTTGATAGGGATGACGGCAGAGGGCAAGCGACGTTGCCACAAAGTCGCTGTCCGGGCCGGATTGCCCACGTTTTTTCAGTAACGGTGTCAATTCCGTCAGTACCTGTTCGTGCGCGAATCGCGGGAACCACGGGTCATCGAGCATGATCAGATCGTAGGCGCCGGTGTGGGCTTTGAGATCTATTAATTCTTTCTCAAAAAGATTTGTATAAGGAAACTCCGCGATGTCGATATGAATACCGGTTTGCTTTTCATAGTCGGCGGCGGCCTGTTTGAGAGCCTCGCCTTCAACTCCGGAGACTACCGCAAGAGTGAGTTGTTTTTGGTGATTGCGTGTGCAACTTGTGAGTAAAACCAGAGATGTCAGGACCAGCAATACGGCCAGGAATAAGGTTCGCCTCATATTTTTGCCACAGATTAACACTGATGTGTCGGATCAGAACTGATAATATCGGTCTATGCGACAAATTGTAACGACCGCAAACGGGGACATCGATGTCCTCAAGGTGCAGGAGAAACCAAATCC
>JBKPPU010000043.1:0-3428 GCA_046733695.1 Acidobacteriota bacterium | reverse complement strand
CTGCACGCGAGTCCTCACCGTGAATAACCTGCTTAGCCATTCTTATTTACCACCTTTCTTGGTGCCGCCGCTCGCAGCGCCGGCGCGCTCGAGAACTCCGAGAATCTCGTCCTCGCGCATGATGAGAAGCTCTTCGCCATCAATCTTGATTTCAGAGCCGCTGTACTTACCGAAGAGAACGCGATCGCCCTGTTTCACATCGAGGGGTTGGCGGGTGCCGTCCTCTTTATATTTTCCTTCGCCGACCGCGATGACTTCGCCTTCCTGGGGTTTTTCCTTAGCAGTGTCAGGGATGATGATGCCGCCCCGCACCTGCTCGCCCTCTTCAATACGTCTCACGATGACGCGATCGTGAAGAGGTCTAATGTTGGTTGCCATGACCTTGGTCTCCTTTCAACTCTGTTCGTTGGGTTAAATTTTGGTATTAAAACTAGCACTCTATGAGATTGAGTGCTAAGGATAGAGGCTTCAGGCGTCGCTTGTCAAACGAACCTCCTTGGAGTGCGGTGACTTGTCACCGCTTTGGTACTAAAGCGCCAACAAGTTGGCGCACTCCAAGGCGGCGTCCAAGGTTAGCTGGCCTTCAGGCGGTGCGCGAGTTTCTTATGATTTGTGCTTTTTGTGCCTTTTTGTGGCGATTCCTGCTTGTCGTAAGTAGCAACACGCTTGGCGAGGGTGTTGCGGTGAATGCCGAGAATGGCGGCGGTGTTTGAGATGTGCTGTTTGTGCCGCGCCAGGGCTTTCTTAATGTAGAGCTTTTCGAATTCGCAAAGGGCTTCATCCAAAAGGATATGGCCCTCGAGCATTTCGTCGATCAGGGTTTCGAGACGGTTTTTAATCAAAGCTCTTTTCCGGTTATCAATCTATATGCTTCGAGGTAACGATCAGTCGTGGCGGCGGCAATCTCGGCAGGAATCGCCGGTGCGGGCGGTTTCTTGTTCCAATCCAGGGTCTCGAGATAGTCGCGCACGAATTGTTTGTCGAACGATGGTTGCGAGCGGCCGGGCACGTATTCATCCGCGGGCCAGAATCGTGAGGAGTCGGGTGTCAGCACTTCATCAACCAGCAAGAGCTTTCCGTCCTTATCCAATCCAAACTCGAATTTGGTGTCGGCGATGATGATGCCACGTTGCCGTGCGTAGTCTTCAGCCTCAGTGTACAGACGCAGCGACGTGTCGCGCAGCAACGCGGTTGCCTCGGCGCCGATCAGTTCTCGTACTTGATCCTCGGTGATGTTTTCGTCGTGTCCTTCTTCAGCTTTGGTCGAAGGAGTGAAAAGTGCTTCAGGTAACTTTGCCGACTCGGGCAAACCTGCGGGAAGTTTGTGACCGCACACAGAGCCAGTCCGCAAATAATCTTTCCATCCGGAGCCGACGAGATAACCGCGCACCACACACTCAACCGGAAACACTTGAGCACGACGGACCAGCATCGCTCGACCTTTGAGAGTCGCAGCGTGACGTTGGACTGCGGGCGGCATCGCGTCGACGTTACTCTCAATCAAATGATTGGCAACAACGTCTTTCAGCTTCTCAAACCAGAACTCGGAGAGAGCCGTGAGCACTTCGCCTTTGCGTTGGATGGGCGTCGGCAGAATGCAGTCGAAGGCGGAGATACGATCGGTAGCGACGATGAGCAAGCTCTCAGCGTCAACTTCGTAGACGTCACGCACTTTACCGCGGCGATGTAACGTCAGATCAGAAAGCGATGTTTGCAGGACAGTTGCTGTATTCATTTGTTTAGGGCGGATGCCGGATTTTGCTCGCGCGAAAAAACTTTGTCAAGAACAGGGACGCAGATAAAACGGATCTTGAAATCCAGATCGACACGGATCAGAGAGCTTCACGCAATCGACGGATCTGTGCAGCGTGGCCGTGTGCGTGTGCGGCGTAGATAGTTAACCAGTTCTCAGTGGTGTATCTGCCGCTCTCCGTGTGAGTGCCCTCGCGTTTCCAGTCGTCTTCAGTCATCAGGCCGAGGAGTTGTGTAGTAGTTTCACGGGCACTGCGAAACGCTTCGAGTGCGGGTGCCATATCGCGTTCGTTGTAGCGAAGTTTCGTGGCGTACTCGTCCTGATCGTATCCCTGAATTACCGCGTTGTCTTCGACCAGAAGCTTACGTAGTCTCCCGGCTGAAAAGCTTTCGCTGTCGCCCAGATGATGAACGATTTCGCGTGCACTCCATTTGCCAGGAATCGGATGCGCTCCTAAACTGTCGGCGGGGAAGCCGTTGAGGGCATTCATGACTTCATCATAGCCAGCGGTGTACGTAGCAATGAGCTCGGCTCGTTCTTCGGGTGTCATAGGATAAGGGTCCTTTGCGTTAACGTTAGAAGATGATTTCCGATATCCTAGCACTTTGGGCTTGAACAGTGGGTCATTTCTCCTGTACTATCCCCGAGAACCGAGATGCGCCAATGACCCCGTGGTGCTTGCCCTTCTGAGCCTCCTGTCAGTTTCAATATCGACGACTATATCCGATGATGGCTACAGCTACTGACAGACAGAAAACAGCTAAAGAAAATTTCGCTCCCGACTCAGGCGAACGTAAAGTTTCGCTGCTGGTAGTTGAGGACGACGAGAACATCTCGACCGCGATCAGCGAGTACTTCTCGCGTGCGGGATACAACGTCAAGACAGTTGAGGACGGCCTAAACGGCGTGAAGGCGGCGCTTGACGATCCTCCCGATGCCGTGGTCCTTGACCTGATGCTGCCCAAGATGGATGGGCTGGCAGTGTGCAAGGAGCTGCGGGAGAAGGTCGGGTACCTGCCGATCCTCATGCTGACGGCAAAGGACGACGTGGTCGACAAGGTGCTCGGACTCGAGATGGGCGCGGACGATTACATTACCAAGCCTTTCAGCCTGCGCGAACTCGAAGCCCGCATCAAGTCTGTACTCCGGCGTACACGGAACGGCCCAAGCACTGAGGGCATGCGCGACGAGGCGCCTATCGTTCGCGGACGGCTCCGGATCGACTCGGCGAAGCGCGAAGTGACGATCGGTGACCGGCAGGTCGAGCTGACGCCTAAAGAATTCGATCTGCTGCGTCTGTTTGCCTCGAATCCCGGCCGGGTATTCCCGCGCAAGTACCTGCTCGAGAAGATCTGGGATTACTCCTACGAAGGCTACGACCGCACGATCGACTCACACATCAATCGCCTGCGAGCCAAGATCGAAGAGAACCCGGAAAACCCGCAGATGGTGCTCACCGTCTGGGGTATCGGCTACAAGTTCAGCGACGAACAGTAAGAATAGGTCCTATATGTCCTATAGGGCCTATAATCTTTCCGCAATAATTCCATAGCAATTCCCACCCACTTATTGTATTCTTCGCGGCAGTTTGTACAACATATGGGCTCGCAGTAGTCCGTTCCCCCGACGCTATTTGAAATTGGAGGAGTCGAGATGAATTGTTTTGTGCGGCGAC
>JBKPPU010000042.1:0-5379 GCA_046733695.1 Acidobacteriota bacterium | reverse complement strand
GAATTCTTATTACTCATTTCGCAGGAGGAATGCGATGAGACTCGCACATAGGGCGCTTATAGCTGCGCTCGTTTCGTTGGTGCTGTGTGCCGCAGTATCAGCACAGACTTTGCGGTCGCCAGATGACCCGCGCAATCAGTCTCCTTCAGTAGGAACCGGTGGCCCAGAAGGTGGACCAACCGGCCTTTTCACTATTTACGACGGTGCAACGCTGCGCCGCGGGGAGTTCACGTTCAGTATTGCGTACAGCAACTACGATCGTGATCCGGGCAATGTTGATATCGTTGACGTGCCGTTGAGCTTCAACGTCGGTTTGAACGATCACATTGAGCTCTTCTTCAAGACAAACGGCTACCGCGGGATCAAGGTTAACAATCCGCAGAATCTTTCCAGCTTCTATCTGCCAAACTCCCAGTTGTTCTGTGGCACGACGCTGTGCAGTCCCGCAGCGATCGTGTTGGCGCCGTCTGGGCCAAACGTAGGAACACTTGCAAACACAGCAGTGTTTCGGCCGCTGAACAATCAGCCTTTCGTTCAGTTCCCGTTCGTCGGTGGCAGCGCTGGAACATTTGGTTTGGGACCAGGACAGATTGGTCAGCAGTTTGGGTTCCCAGGGTTCAACGCCCTGCTTGGACCACCGGTGACGCAGCCGAACAGTGGCACGTTCGGCACGGCTGACAACTTCCCGGGTATCGGTTCGCCGGTTGGTGGCGTCCTGCCGGGCGTTGTGCTCGCCACGACGACGCTTCCCGCGACCGCGCTGACCCTGCCAATCACCATACCGCTCACATTCACGGTTGCTCCGACTTACCTGCCGGATGCTCCGTTTGTGAATCGTCTGTATGGCGAGAGCAATTTCAATAACGTGGTCTTCGGCGCCAAGATTCGCTTTACGGGTCCGAACAATCCGCTGGGTGTCGCAGTCATCCCGATGTATCGCTGGTGGATGGATAAGGGCGACGATCAGTCTGGCTTCAACCAGATGCAGCGTGGCGCCGGCCCCGGTGGTGACATTGGTGATTTCGGTATCGTGGGCGTTGTTGATGGTCGTCTCGGCAAGCACGTTAACGTGTCGGCCAACGGCGGCTACTGGCTGAACAGCAACCCGAAGAGCAGTGATTTCGTGTTGTTGGATCGTCCGGATGAACTGCTCGCCGGTATCGGTTTCGACTTCCCGGTCAACGAGCACTTCCAGCCGATCGCCGAAGTCAGATCGACCACCTACGTTGGTGGCCGCACACCAAACGCATTTGAAAACAATCCGGTTGATGTCCTGGGCGGTATCAAGATTTATCCGCGTCGCTGGTTCGGAATTGGTCTGGCTTATCGCAGACACCTGAACCAACAGGACATGGATCACTTCAATCCAGTCGATTTCAATATCCCGATCCAGCAGGTCACGAATGTAAACGTTATCAACCGAGGTCTCGTAGTTGTTCCGGGTACCTCCAGACCGGTTACTTCGCAGGGATTCCCGACTGGGTTCATATTCTCAGAAGAGCCGAACGGCTTTATCGTTCAGTTCTGGGCCGGACGTCGCAACGCGCGAACTCCGCCGCCGCCGCCGAATGTACCGCCGGTGGTTGACTCAGTGGTTCCATCAATCAGCACGATCCGTCAAGCGTGCCCGCCGGGACAAGGCTCTTCGCCGGACTGCCCGAGCGCAACCACGGTTACACTCGTTGCGAATGCACACGACGACAACCAGGATCAGTTGCTGTACACCTGGTCGGTAACCGGTGGCAAGCTGAGCGGCGAAGGTAAACAGGTAAACTGGGATCTGACGGGGGTTGCGAACGGAACCTACACCGCAACGGTTGAGGTGAATGACGGTAATCAGCACACAGCCACCGGCAACACAACCGTTACGGTTGCTGACTGTACTAACTGCGTGAAGCCGCCACCGCCGTGTCCGACTGTTTCGGTCAGCTGCCCGAGTGAAGTTGAAAACAACCAGCCGATCACGTTCACTGCCAGCGTTTCCGGTGGTGAGTCGGGTGCGACTTTCACTTACAACTGGTCAGTGTCCGCCGGAACAATCTCCAGCGGTCAGGGAACCTCGACGATCACAGTTGACACCACTGGTCTCGCGGGTGGAAGCGTAACCGCTACCGTCAGCATTGGCGGCGCGGATCCGAGCTGCACCGGCACGACCAACTCGTGCACTGCGAGTGTGAAACCGCCGAAGCAGACGGCTAAGAAGTTTGACGAGTATGGCAACATCCGCTTCAACGATGAAAAGGCCAGACTTGACAACTACGCTATCCAGCTTCAGAACGACCCAGGTTCGGGTGGAACGATCATCGTTTACGGTACCTGTAATGGTGAGGGTCAACAGCGTGGCGACCGTGCCAAGGACTACCTCGTGAATACACGCGGTATCGAAGCTGGCCGCATTACGGTGGTTGACGGTGGATGCCGTGCCGATCTGGCAGTTCAGCTCTGGATCGTGCCGTCAGGCGCCGACGCTCCACAGGTGGACACTTCAGGTGCAATCTCGCCGTGTCCGGAATGCAAGCGCAAAGGCAATCGCAAACCGGGGCGCAGAGGTGACGAGGAATAAACTCAGGCTTGGCTTAGCCAAACCTTTATCAATCGGGCGATGCTCTCGAGCATCGCCCGATTTGCTTTTAGCCACAAAAAGCACATAAGGCACTAAACACGTCATAGTTTCTTTTTGTGCTTTATGTGCCTTTTTGTGGCTAGCAACGAGCGCCGATCCGGGGAGCATCCTATTTCGGCCTGAGCTTTTAGAATACAAAGGACGAAAACTGTAATAGACTAGGGGCACGGTGAGCGATGTGCTCCACACGAAAGAGGCCCTGGACGAATAACGATGAAAAGAATTTCTAGCCTTCTCCCCCTGTTTGCGGCTCTATTTGCTCTCTTCATTTTTGCGGTTGCTCCGAACACTAGTGTGTCTTTGGCGGCAGGTGACGCCTCTGATCCTGCATTGTATTCGAACGATTGGCGCACCACCGGACCTCCGGGAGGCGACGTTCGCGCACTCGTAGTTGACCCTCAAGATCCAGATCGCTTCTATTTTGGGACTCTCGATGGGCAGATTTACACATCCACTGACGGTGGCAAACACTGGCAGATGCTCCATAACTTCGGCAAGCCGCGCATGTTCGTCGACAATATCATCGTCGATCCACGCAACTCGCGCGTTTTGTATGTAGGAGCACACCGGCACAACTTGCCGGGCGGATTCTTCAAGTCATCTGACGGAGGCGCCACGTGGCGTGAGAGTCCGGAATTAAAGAATGAGGCTTTGCATTCGCTGGCACAATCGGATTCGAATCCCGACACACTCGTCGCGGGCACATTTAACGGCCTGTTTCGCTCGGATGACGCCGGTAAGTCATGGAAACAACTGCCAACGCAAAGCCAGCCGGGTTTAATCCATGTCGAGTCGCTCGCAATCGATCCGCGGACTACCGACACGATTTACGCAGGCACGTTCTATTTGCCTTATAAATCAGTTGACGGTGGTCAAAGCTGGAAGTCCATGAAGAACGGAATCATTGACGACTCCGACATCTTCGCCATCGACATCGATCCGCGCGATCCGAATCACATCATTGCTTCTGCCTGCAGCGGTATCTACGAAAGTAAGAACGCCGGCGAGAGCTGGCGAAAAGTGCAGGGAATTCCGTCGCAGTCGCGCAGGACGCGGTCCATCCTGCAGCACCCCTCTGTACCCGGACTCGTTTTCGCCGGCACAACTGAAGGTTTCTGGAGATCGGAAAAAGGCGGCGATGCGGATTCGTGGATGGTGACAACTTCGCGCCAACTCGAGATCAACTCGATCGCCGTTCACCCTTCACGTCCCGACATGGTTTTCATCGGCACGAACAACTACGGCGTGATGGTGTCTAACGACGGTGGCAAGACCTTTACTCCGACCAATGGCGGATTCAGCGGTCGCTTTGCTAATGCGATTCTTCCCGATCGTGAAATCCCAAATCGCGTCTATGCTTCCACGATCAATACGGCTACCGGTGGCGGATTTCTTTTCGTCAGCGAGGACAACGGCGGAAGCTGGCGTCCATCTATGCGCAGCATGCCTTCGCGTCTCATCACGTATTCGATCCTGCAGGACGCTCGCGATGCAAACGTGATCTATCTCGGCACTAACTTGGGAGTCTACAAGTCAACCGATCGCGCCGCTTCATGGGCGCCGGTTTGGGCCGTCGAGAAGCCAAAGACGTCGCCAAAGAAAACGACCAAACGCGTAGTCGCGGTCACGCCAAAGCGCACACCAGCGCCGCCTTCCGAGTCAGTCATGGCCGCACAGGAAGCGCTCAACGCTGCCGGTTATCACCTTGGAGAGCCGGACGGTAAAGGTGGTCCAGCAACCACTGCTGCACTGAAGAAGTTTCAGGTCGATCGACATCTTCCGGTTACCGGAAAGCTCGACGTGATTACTCTGGCTGCACTCGGAATCGGTAAAGCCGGCGATCCGTCCATGGCTGAACGCTCTGACTTGATTCTGGCTGACGCTGTTAACGCGCTGGTCCATACTGTCGATCCGGAAACTCAGCAGCCCGCAATTCTGGCGGCTACCAACGCCGGCCTGTATCGAACTGTCGATCCGGCGAAAGGCTGGCAGAAACTCTCTTATGGAAGTTTCGATCCACGCACCACGTGTATTTCCACAAGTGAAAAGGCGCCCGAAACAATCTGGGTGGGAACACCGAGTTCGGGAGTTTTGATTTCGCGCGACAGCGGCAAAACCTGGCGACAAGTCGAAGGTGTGTCGCGTGAAGCTCCGGTTAATACCATTGCCCAGGATCCACAGCGACCGGATAACGTCTACATCGGCACGAAGCAGGCTTTGTTCATGTCGCATGATGGTGGAGCAACGTGGAGAGTTCGGGGCGGCAATCTTCCGTTCGGCGATTTCACCAGCATCCTGATCAATCCGCGCAACGGCGACGAGGTATTTGCCGGCAATGCTTTCCAGCAGACGGAAATCGGCGGCGGTGTTTACCGCAGCACGAACGGTGGTCAAAGCTGGGCGCGGATCGATCCGAAAGACGGCCGTTTACCGAGCCAGCGAATCTGGGCGCTCGCGTTTGACCCACACGATCAGAACGTCCTCTTTGTCGGTTCGCATTCGGCCGGCGTGTACGTCGTGCCTCGCAGAAACGACTCGATTTCAGCCGCTCAGTGAAATTAAAAATAGGTCCTATAGGACATATAGGACCTATACCCCCTTCCTTTCCTTGACACGCGCTCATACAGGCGTGTACATTGCCGCCCTACCCGGTAAAAAGGCGGCGGGTGTTTGTCGGACCAAGCGGGGTAACTACGGCAGGGCGGTAATCGAAACAAATTAGCTCGACATTTCAAATCCAAACGGCTCGCTTCCTC
>JBKPPU010000041.1:0-67568 GCA_046733695.1 Acidobacteriota bacterium | reverse complement strand
AGGGTATGGATCAGGTGTATGGGCTCGCAGCGAACATGGGAGGCATTGGATTCATCGAGAACAACAAAGCCGTGATTGTTCGCGACAATACGTTCATCAATCTGCATACCATCGAAGCCGCGCGCGAGAATGGAGTCAAGCGTTATCTCTACACCTCGAGCGCCTGCATTTATCCGGGCTACAAACAGAAAGAAACCGACGTCACGCCGTTGCGTGAGGACGATGCCTATCCGGCTGATGCCGAGGACGGATATGGCTGGGAAAAACTCTACATGGAGAGAGTTTGCCGCCATTACACCGAAGACTTCGGACTGGACACACGCGTCGTCAGGTTTCACAACATCTTCGGACCGCTTGGCACTTACGACGGCGGACGTGAAAAGTCGCCCGCAGCGATCTGTCGCAAGGTCGCACTGGCGGAAGACGGCGACGAGATCGAAGTGTGGGGCGACGGCGAACAAACGCGCTCGTACTGCTACATCGACGACTGTGTCGAAGGCATCTATCGCCTGATGCAGAGCGATCATCGCGCGCCTGTCAATCTGGGCCAGGATCGGATGATCTCGATCAACCAGCTGGTGGATATCGTTTCCAACATTGCCGGAAAGGAGATCCGTAAGCGCTACGACCTGACAAAGCCGCAGGGAGTCAGAGGTCGCAACAGCGACAACACGCGTTTGCGCCAGGTGTTGAACTGGGAACCTTCGATCTCTCTGGAAGACGGGTTGAAAGTCACCTATCACTGGATCGCCGGCGAGCTCGCGAAGCAAAGAGCACCGGAGAAGGCGTTTGTAACGAGTTAGATGAAGCGCAACACCTTTAGGGCCTTCCGAGCAGAGAGGGAGTTTGGCTTAATTGTGGGCGGCGTTTTTGTGCTGCTTGGTCTGTGGTGGCTTTATCGTGGGAAGTTTGCGACGGCGGCGTATGTCCTCAGCGCCGCCGGTTCAGCACTGGTTCTGTGTGGGTTGGTTCTTCCACGGCTCCTCACAATTCCTCGACGATTGTGGATGAAGCTTGCGGAGGCGCTCTCGTACGTTTCCAGTCGCATCATTCTCGCGATCGTCTTCTTTCTGGTGCTGACGCCGATCGGGCTGGTGAAACGGGCCATGGGGTGGGACCCCCTGCAACGCCGCTCCGGCCCACGCGACACGTTCTGGTCAAAATATCCCGAGCGATCTCCGCGCCACTATGAAAAAATGTATTAGCCACAAAAAGGCACAAAAAGCACAAAAAAGAAAACCAGATAGAGAAGTTGAGTGGCCCTTCTTAAAAATCTTTTTTGTGCTTTTTGTGCTTTTTGTGGCTAAATTTCGTGGCTTATGTCGAAGTTCTACGTCGTCAGTGAATTGTGGCAGTTCATGAGGGAGAACAAGAAGTATTGGCTCGCTCCCATCGTGATCACGCTCGCCATCGTGGGCGTGTTGCTGGTGCTTGCGAAGGGGTCTGCGATCGCCCCTTTTATCTACACTCTCTTCTAAACTTTCAGTGGTTAGTATCCTCGGAGTTTCGGCGTTCTATCATGATTCGGCTGCTTGCCTCGTCATCGATGGAGAGATCGTGGCTGCCGCACAGGAAGAACGCTTCACACGCGTCAAACACGATCACCGCTTTCCCGTACATGCTGCTGGATATTGTTTGCGTGAAGCTAATCTGACCGTTTCGGATCTCAACTTTGTCGGTTTCTACGACAAGCCACTACTGAAATTCGATCGTCTCCTCGAAACTTATCTCGACTATTGTCCGGCAGGTTTCAGCTCATTTCTGAAGTCGATGCCGCTCTGGATGAGCGAGAAACTCTGGATGCCCGATTTGATTCGCACCGAATTGGCGAAAGCCGGTGGCGAAGACGACGGCCAGGTAGACGAACGCCAAGCGAAGAAGAACGGCAAGAAGTTCAAATGGAAACTCCTCTTCGGCGACCATCACGAGAGTCATGCCGCCAGTGCCTTCTATCCTTCTCCATTTGCAGAAGCGGCGATACTCACCATCGACGGCGTCGGCGAATGGGCCACCAGTTCCATCGGAATCGGAAAGGGAAACGAGTTAACGCTGTTACAGGAGCTTCGCTATCCAAACAGTGTCGGCTTACTCTACAGCGCGTTTACCTACTACCTGGGATTCAAAATAAACAGCGGCGAGTACAAGGTGATGGGTCTCGCGCCGTACGGCGAACCGAGGTACGTTGAGACAATCAAGGACCATCTGCTCGAGATTCGAGACGACGGCAGCGTTAAACTCAATCAGGACTACTTTAATTACTCACAGGGCCTGCGCATGACCAACGGCGCGTTCGACAAGCTCTTCGGTGGCCCGCCGCGAAAGCCCGAGTCGCACATCGGCCGGCGTGAGATGGATCTCGCGCGCAGTATTCAGGCGATCACTGAAGAAGTGATGTTGAAGATGGCGCGCTACGTTCATCGTGAAACGCAGATGAAGCACCTGTGTTTGGCAGGTGGTGTGGCGTTGAATTGCGTTGCGAACGGCAGAGTGCTGCAGGCAGTGCCGTTTGAAGACATCTGGATTCAGCCGGCTGCCGGTGACGCCGGCGGTGCACTCGGCATCGCCCTCGCGATTTGGCACCGCTATCTCGGAAAGCCGCGAACTGTAAATGGTTGCGATGCGATGAAGGGTTCGTATCTTGGTCCGCGCGATAACGAAGATGAGATTGAGAACTACTTGCGCGAGAATAATCTGGTCTACACAAAATATTCGCGGGCGGAATTGCCCGACGTGGTAGCGAAGTTATTGGCTGACGAAAAAGTCGTCGGCCTGCATCAGGGCCGCATGGAGTTTGGGCCACGCGCCCTCGGTGGTCGCAGCATCATTGGCGATGCACGTTCATCGCAAATGCAGTCAGTGATGAATCTGAAGATAAAATATCGCGAAAGCTTTCGTCCGTTTGCGCCGAGTGTGTTGAGAGAACACGTTTCGGAGTGGTTTGAGCTCAATGTGGACAGTCCCTACATGTTGCTCGTTGCTGATGTTTTGCCGGAAAGGCGGGTTGAGATCAGTGAGGGCGAGGCAAACCTGACCGGCCTCGACAAGCTCAAGCTCAGGCGCTCTGAGATTCCGGCAGTAACACACGTCGACTACTCGGCGAGAATTCAAACTGTGACGCGCGAGACAAATCCTCTTTACTGGGAGATCATCGAGGCATTTCGAAAACGAACCGGATGTCCGGTGATCGTAAATACGAGTTTCAACGTGCGCGGCGAGCCGATCGTTTGCACTCCCGCCGACAGTTATCGCTGTTTCATGCGCACCGAGATGGACTACCTTGTTCTGGAGTGCTTTGTGTTGGGCAAGGATCGCCAATCTGTGTAATCTGTGTCATCTGTGGATATGAAGGTTACTGTCGTTGTTCCTGTCCGGGATGAGGAAAGATCCATTCGCGAGCTGCTCGACAGCTTGCTGACACAAACGCGCCCACCCGACGAGATCGTGATCACTGACGGCGGCTCGACCGATGCGACGCCGCAGATTATCGAAGAGTACATTCACAACGGCGCGCCGGTGCGACTCATTCGCGCTGGTGCAGCACTGCCGGGACGTGGCCGCAATCTCGGTGCTGCTCAGGCCAGTCACGAATGGCTGGCTTTTACTGACGCCGGCATTCGACTCGAAAAAAACTGGCTCGAAGCCCTCGTCGCAATAGCCGAAACAGACGACAGCGTCGACGTTGTTTACGGCTCGTGCCGGCCTGTAACCGATACGTTTTTCAAACAATGCGCAGCCATCACTTACGTGCCTCCGTCAATTTCGCATCATGGAATCATCATTCACTGGCGCTTCATCGCTTCGACGTTGTTGCGTCGCGAAGCATGGCGAGCGGTGAACGGTTTTTCTGAAGAGCTTCGCTCGGCTGAAGATCTGATCTTCATGGATCGGGTGGAGAAAGCGGGCTACCGTTTTGTGTTTGAGCCACGCGCGCAAGTGCACTGGGATCTCAGGCCAACACTCTGGGCGACGTTCAAACGGTTCGTCGTTTATTCTCGCAATAACATTCGCGCCGGATTGTTTCGGAACTGGCAGGCGACAATTTTCAAGTATTACGGAGTTCTCGCGGTCCTGCTCGCGGCAGTCTTGATCTTAAGACCGTCGCTGGTGTGGTTTGTGATCGCCAGCTGGCTACTGCTATTGATGGCGCGGGCAGCCGTTGCGATCAGGCGAAATCGGTTTTGTTATCCTGCCTCCTTTCTTCAGAACGTGGCGCGCGGGGCAATGGTGACGTCGTTGATAGCGGTGCTGGATGCTGCGGCGATCATCGGCAGCATTCAGTGGTTGTTGCTGGATTGTTTTCGCTGGAGCAGAAAGACTCCGGTGGAGGCCGGCAATGACGCTTGAGGGCCGCCGCGTCTTATTCATCTCCTACAACGGAATGCTTGACCCGCTTGGCCAGAGTCAGGTCCTTCCTTACTTGCGCGAGCTTGCGCGCAGAGGAGTTGGATTTACTCTCCTGAGTTTCGAGCGAGCCAAAGCATTCGAGCCCGCCGGAGTTTTACAATGCCAACAGCTTCGGGAGAAACTCAAAGCGCACGGCATCGAATGGCATTGGCTGCGGTATCATCAACGGCCCTCGATACCGGCGACGATCTACGACGTGATGGCGGGCTATCGCAGAGCCGCCGCGCTGGTCCGACGTAATCGCATCGAGATGGTTCACGCGCGTGGCCATATTCCCGCCACGATCGCACTCGCACTGAAGCGGCGGTTTGGGACGAAGATGATCTTTGATTTGCGCGGATTGATGGCGGAAGAGTATGTCGACGCAAAGCACTGGCAAGAGGGCGGGCTTCCTTATCGCCTCACCAAAGCCGCTGAGCGACGCATTCTGGCGGCGACCGATGGTATCGTAACGCTAACCGAACGCATCTGGCCCATCGTCAAAGAATGGGAAGGGCTGCGCGGACGTGCCATCGAACATGAAGTGATTCCCTGTTGCGTCGATCTTTCGTTATTCGAGTTTAGTGTTGAAGAGCGAACGCGGCGTCGTGCCGAGCTGGGTCTTGACGATCGACTCACGATGGTTTATAGCGGCTCGCTTGATGGTTGGTATTTGACTGAAGAGATGGCAGACTTTTTTGCGAGCTATCTCAAACGCGATGGACAGGCGCACCTGCTTTGGTTGACGACTGGTAGTCACGATCGCGTCAGAGAGTTGATGGCGGCCCGGAATGTCGCTGAGAAAAATTTTAGTGTGCTCGCAGTTGCGTCGAGCGACGTTCCTTCGTACCTTGCTGCAGCAGATATCGGATTGGCGTTCATCAAGCGCTGCGTTTCGAAGCTCGCGTCGTCGCCGACCAAGAACGGGGAGTATCTTGCTTGCGGATTGCCCCTCGTCATAAACGCGGGAGTTGGCGATTCTGATGCGCTGATACACGACTGGAAAGCCGGCGTGTTGATTGACGAGTTTAATGACGAGTCGTTTGCGGAGGCTGGGCGGCAAGTCGATGCGGCGGTGCAGGACCCCGAAGCGCGAACGCATGCGAGATCAGTGGCGGAACAGGTTTTTGATTTGAAGATTGCGGGGGAACGTTACGCTGCGCTTTACGAGAGAGTATTTAGACAGGATTAGCTAGATTTGCATGATTGACAGGATTAAATCTTCTAAATCATGAAAATCCTGTAATCCTGTGAAGCAAACGTTTGATGACAATTGCTGTGGACACATTATTAGAAACTCTGCGCTGCCCTGGTTGTCGCGCGGAGCTCTCTTTTGACCGCGAGTTGATCTGCGCTGGTTGCGGTAACAGGTATCCAATAGTCGACGATATACCGCGGCTGTTGCTCCCAAACATGCGTGACGCGTTGACGGGCGAGGGGCAACCGACCGGACACGACGAGACGCAAGCCGAAACGGCGTTGAGTTTTGGTTACGAGTGGCATCGCTTTCCCGAGATGTACGAGGAATGGGAAAAGCAGTTTCTCGACTACATGCAACCTCACGCCGCCGACTTCTTTCCGGGAAAGAAAATACTCGACGCCGGATGTGGCAATGGACGCTTCGCTTACTACGCCGCCAAGTATGGAGCGGAAGTTTGGGCCATCGATCTCGGACCGGCAGTCGAAGTAGCCCGTCGAAACACCGAATCGCGCAACGTTCACGTCGTGCAGGCCGATCTGCACAACCCACCTTTTGCACTCGAGAGTTTTGATTTCATCTACTCGATCGGCGTTTTGCATCACCTGCCCGATCCGGAAGCCGCATTTCAGAATCTGCTGCGCTTCCTGAAACCGGGTGGCGTGGTGCAAATCTATCTTTACTGGAAACCAGAGCGGCAGCCCATCAAAGCGGCGATGTTGTCGGGTATTTCGGCGGCGCGCAAAGTAACCACACGCCTGCCGCACGGCGCCGTTCACGTGCTCGCCTACCCGATGGCCGCCGTCGCGTTTGCGTTTTTTGTCTGGCCCCACCGGATTTTGAAAAAGATACCGGCTCTCGAGCGCGTCGCCGAAGAAATGCCGTTGAAGCAATACGCCTACTTGCCGTTTCGTGTTTGCGTCAACGATCAGCTCGATCGTTTCTCGGCGCCGATTGAGAATCGATACACGCGCGCTGACGTGCAGAACTGGTTGACGAATGCATCACTCGAAGCCGCAAGCGTCGGTGAGAATTTTGGTTGGATCGCGACTGGACGGAAGGCCGGTTCAACATCGACAACCTACACCAGACCACTAATCACCCGACCTCGTATGCACGTTCTCGCTCTGATGCCCGCACTCTATGACACTTCGCCGGGCCAACGTTATCGCCTTGAACAGTGGGAACCTCTCTTGCGAGAACGAGGAGTCGAAATCACTTACGCGCCGTTTGAAGACGAAGAACTGCACGCACTCCTCTACAAACCGGGTCAGCTCGGCAAGAAGTTACAACTCGTAATGCGCGGTCTAAATCGACGCTTGTCATTGATCAGAAAAGTAAAGGACTACGATCTCGTATACATTCTGCGCGAAGCTGCGTTGCTTGGTCCGCCAGTGTTTGAAAGGTTGATACATCAACGACGCGTGCCAATCGTTTTTGATTTTGACGATGCGATCTTCGTTTCGTATCGCAGTCCGTCAAATGGTTATTTGAGCTATCTGAAATTTGCCTCGAAGACAAAAACGATCTGCCGGATCGCGTCGCATGTAATGGTTGGCAATCCGTATCTGGCGGAGTACGCGCGTCAGGTCAACGATCGTGTGACGGTGATTCCCACGACGATCGACACGGAAAAATATCGCGTGCCGCCACGCAAGGAAAAGAGCGGTCCTCCGGTAATTGGTTGGACCGGCAGTTACAGCACGGTCCAGCATCTCGACACTTTGCGAGGCGCATTGAAGAAACTCGCGGAGCGTGAATCGTTTCGTTTACGCGTCATCGGCACTCCGACGTACGAGTGCCCGCCGGTTGATGTTGAAGCGATGTCGTGGCGTGCTGAGACAGAGCTCGACGATCTCGGCGCGATCGATATCGGTGTGATGCCGCTGCCTGACGATCGTTGGAGCAAAGGAAAGTGTGGTCTGAAGGCGCTCCAGTTTATGGCTCTCGGAATTCCGACAGTCTGCTCGCCGGTCGGCGTTAATACGGACATCATTCAGGACGATCAGAACGGCTTCATCGCCGGAACTGAAGACGAATGGGTTGACAAACTCAGCCGTCTTTTGCGTTCAAAGGAGCTCCGTCAGCGGCTGGGCCAGGCGGGCCGTGTTACTGTAGAAGAGAAATACTCAGCGATCACACAAACGCCACGAGTCTATGAAATCTTTAAGTCTGTTCTGCGCGATGCTAAAGAGCCGGTTGATTCCGTAGTGGGATCCATGGCCACGGAGAATCGCACTTGAACTTTGGAGTGTGCCAACTTGTTGGCGCTTTCCTAATTTGCCAAAGCGGTACCAAGGTACCGCACTCCAAGGAGGGGGAGTAGAAACTGTTGGAAAATGCTCATGTGCTTGTAACTGGCGGCGCCGGTTTTATTGGCTCACACCTCGTCGATGCCCTTGTGGATCGGGGACATCGTGTACGCGTGCTCGACGGGCTAGTATCGCAGGTGCACGGTGAGAATGCTGTTCCTGCTTATCTGAATCCAGCCGCCGAATTCATCCAGGGTGATGTTTGCGATCGACAACTTGTCGACAAGACGCTTGAAGGCATCGACGTAGTTTTCCACGAAGCGGCTGAAGTCGGCGTGGGCCAATCGATGTATGAAATCGAGCGATATGTTCGTGCCAACGATCTCGGTACGGCTGTCGTGCTCGAAGCGATTCTCGCGCGGCGGCCGCAGATCAAAAAACTCGTCGTTGCGTCGTCGATGTCGATCTATGGCGAAGGTGCGTACACGTGTGAAAGCTGTGGCCTCGTTGCACCGCAACTGCGCCCGGTGGAGCAATTACTCGAGCGCCAGTGGGAAGTGAAGTGTCCGAAATGTGGTAAGGAACTCGCGCCCGCGCCGACTTCCGAAGAGAAGCCACTCTATCCGACGTCTGTTTACGCGGTGACGAAACAGGACCAGGAACAGTTCTGCCTGGCAGTAGGTCGTTCGTATGGAATTCCTGCCGTTGGGCTTCGTTACTTCAACGTCTACGGCACGAGGCAGGCACTCTCGAATCCGTACACGGGCGTGTGTGCGATCTTTTCCGCGCGTCTACTAAATCATAACCGGCCAATGGTGTTTGAAGACGGCGAACAAACGCGAGACTTCGTGCACGTCAGCGACATCGTGCGCGCCAATCTTCTTGCTCTCGATACGAACGCGGCGGATTACCAGGCCGTGAATGTCGGCACGGGGGTGGCGACGTCGATTCGCGCGGTTAGTCGTTTACTGGCGGATGGGTTGGGAGTTGATTTGGAGCCCGAGGTTGTAGGCAAGTATCGCGAGGGGGATATTCGACACTGCGTCGCCGACATTTCGAAGGCAAAGTCGTTACTCGGTTACGAGCCTCAGGTCTCACTCGAGCGCGGAATTCCCGAACTGCTCAGCTGGGTCCGCGAGCAGGCTGCAAAGGACCAGGTTGAAAGCGCCACCGCGGAGCTCGAGAGCCGGCAGTTGGTTCGATAAAGATGAACAAGATTGTTCAAGATGATCAAGATAATCCTGTTCATCTTGAAAAAAATCATGTAAATCCTGTCCATCTAGATGCATAAACCAGGCAAATTGCGTTTGCTGATGCTGGCGGTATGCGCGGTTTTGCCTTCGTTCCTCAAACGACCCGTCTATCGCCTCTGTTTCGGCTACAAGATCGGCAAACGAGTGCGCATCGGTGTAAGCATCATCGACGCCGGAGAATGCCACATCGACGACGACGTGCAGATGGGCCATTTCAACGTCGTCATGCGCGTTCAGAAAATCACGATCAAGGATCACGTACGCATCGGTCACCTGAATATTATTCGCGGCGGTGAAGAAGTGAGTTTGGGACGGTACTGCGAGATCATTCGGATGAACGAGATCAATTCCATTCCCGATCCGGACGTGGTCAACAAAATCGATCCCGTATTTCTCCTTGGTGACGGCAGCATCGTCACCACGGGTCATAAAATTGACTTCACAGATCGAGTGGAGATCGGGCGCCGTGTGATACTTGGAGGCCGAAACTCTTCCATCTGGACTCACAATCGCCAACGGACGCTTCCGATAACCATCGGTTCCCTCGTCTACATGGGCTCCGAGATTCGAATGGCTCCCGGCAGCGCGATCCCTGCCAGATCGATCGTCGGCATCGGCTCGGTGATTACCGCTGCATTGACAGAAGAGGGTAAACTGATTGCCGGTGTTCCGGCCAAAGCGATCAAGGAATTGAGCCAGGAAGATCAGTTTCTGATTGAGCGGAAAACTCGTCCCGACCTGCCGGACGACGTCTGAAGTAGTTGCGTTATGAATGTTCTGATTATCGCTTCAATACTAGCTATTTTTGGCGGCGTGGTTTTTGTCAGGCCTGAGGAAGGTCCTGGCGCACTCGCAATGTGTGTGCTCGCCTCCGTGCCGACAATCATCATCCTGGCTCGTGCACCCGAGCAGCGCACCTTTCTCATGCGTCTTTTCCTGATCGCAGTGGTCATCAGGATTGTCCTCGCCATGGTTATCTTCGTCGGCCATATGGAAGAGTTTTTCGGAGGCGACGCGAACACTTACGACATCTTTGGTCAATCGCTGGTGGCATCCTGGCATGGTGACACCTATCACACCGATAGGTTCTTCGGCTTTATGAATTCGGGAGCAAGCGCCTGGGGAATGCTTTATCTCGTTGGAGGTGTGTACGAGATTATCGGCAGGAACATGCTGGCGATTCAGTTGATCAACGCTTCAATTGGAGGGGCAACGGCAATTGTTGTTTACTACGTTGCCCAACATTTGTTCAGCAATACTCGAGTTTCAAAATTCGCGGCAGTGCTGGTTGCATTTTTCCCGTCGCTTATTCTCTGGTCGTCGCAGGCGCTGAAGGATGGTCTGATCATTCTTGCTCTCGGGCTCTCGATTCTCGCCACACTGCGGCTAATGGAAAAGATCAAGGTTGGCTGGGTTCTGGTTTTGATCGGAGCGTTGATGGCGCTGTTCAGTTTGCGTTTCTACATTTTCTACATGATGGGTGCCGCAGTTGCCGGTAGTTTTTTCCTGGGGAGCAAAGCATTCAGCGCCCAGGGATTTATGCAGCGATTTGTTGCTGTAGGGGCGATCGGGCTGGCATTCACATGGTTTGGTGTGTTGCAGGGTGCGAGCGTTCAGTTTGAGCGATACGCGAGCTTGAAGACGGTGCAAACGAGCCGTGAGGACCTGGCCGCAGCAGGCTCCGGGTTTATGAAGGATGTTGACGTGCAGACTACTCAAGGCGCGTTGACGGTGATTCCGATTGGTTTGCTCTATCTGATGTTCGCTCCGTTTCCGTGGGATTTCGCTACGTTGAGACAAACCATTACGTTACCCGAGATGATAGTGTGGTGGATGTCCTTTCCTCTGCTGGTGCTTGGGCTCTGGTATTCCGTCAAGCATCGTTTGCGGCAGGTGTCTCCGATCATCATCTTCACCACGATGCTGACCCTCGCATATTCTTTATTTCAGGGGAACGTCGGCACTGCTTACCGGCAGCGATCGCAGTTGCTGGTGTTTTATTTCATTTTCATCGCGGTTGGCGCGATCATTCTGAAAGAGAGAGCAGAAGACCGGCGCCGGCAGCAACAACTCGCGAAACAGGAACTGGCCGAACTCCAGGCCGCCCGCGTCGTAGCGCGCCGCAAAGCAGCCATGGGATCATCTTAGACAGGATTGACAAGATTATTCGGGATGAACATGTAAATCCTGAAACATCCTGTTAATCCTGTCTAACTATTTCAAAAACCCACGCTCGCCCAAATACTCCACGATTCTCCGCGCATTATCCTCCGCCGAATTCGCCACCGTATCGATCACCAACTCCGGTTGCACCGGCGCTTCGTAAGGATCATCAATTCCCGTGAAGTTTTTGATTTCGCCACGACGCGCTTTCAAATACATCCCTTTCACATCGCGCCGTTCGCACTCCTCGAGCGGCGTGTTCACGAACACCTCGACGAATCGCTCACCCCCAACCATGTTGCGAACGTCGTTGCGCGTTGCACGATACGGACTCACCGCCGCGCAGATGACCGTTCCCCGATGTTTCACGATCTCAGCCGCCACGAAACCAATTCGCCGAATATTCGAATCGCGATCTTCCTTGCTGAAACCCAGGCCCCGCGACAGGTGATTGCGAACAACATCGCCGTCGAGCAGAGTCACGTTACGGCCAAATTCCTGCAGCAACACAGTCAGTATCTCGGCAGTCGTCGACTTTCCTGACGCACTCAATCCCGTAAACCAAACACAGAAGCCCTGTTTGTGACGCGGCGGGTAAGTCGTGGCAATAGCTTCGCTGACTTCCGGCCGCGCAAACCACGCCGGCAATTCGGCGCCGCCGTCTCGATACCATTCCCGCACCTGTGTGCCCGAGAGTTGTGCAGTCACAGCATTCGGTTTGAGCTTTCTGACATCCTCGTAACGATCTTCTTCCGGCAGGTAAACGAATTCGCCAAACGGCAAAACTTTCACACCGACTTCTTCCTCGAGACTCTGGACCAGCTCCTGCGCTGCGTAAGGTGGATAAAACGGCTTACCGGTGGAATCGTTGCCAGGGCTGGCGTGATCGCGTCCGATGATCATGTGGTTGGCGCCGTAGTTTCGTCTGATCAGCGCGTGCCACAACGCTTCACGCGGACCGGCCATTCTCATCGCCAGCGGTAACAGCGACAGCACGATTCGATTCGGATCGTAATACTTGCTCGCGAGTGCTTTGTAAGTGCGGACGCGTGTGAAGTAGTCGATATCGCCGGGTTTGGTCATTCCGACAACGGGATGCAACAGGAGCACGCCGTTAACCTCTTCAACCGCGCGTTTGGTTAACTCTTCGTGCGCGCGGTGCAACGGATTTCGAGTTTGAAATGCGACGACGTTCTCGAATCCGGTTGCTTCGAGACGGCTCCGCGTTTGGCTGGGCGTGAGACGCAGTTCACGGAAGTCGTAATGCGACGGGAGGCGAAGCACTTTCAGACGACCGGAAATATTTCGTCTACCCCAGCGGTGCATTTCCGCGACGAGCGGATGGCGCTCATCGTTTGTTCCGAAGACATCGCGGGCTGTTGAACGGAGATCCCACTCGTAAATTTCTTCGACCTTCATTACTGCGAGGATGTCGTTTCGCGAATCGACCAGAGCAACGTCCCGATCGAGTGTGATTGAAACATCGTTTGCCACTGGCAACGTGACGGGTATCGGAAACAGTCGCCCATTCGCGAGACGCATTTCCGCGCAGACGCGTTCGTAGTCAGCCTTTCCCATAAACTGGTCGACGGGACTCAAACCGCCGACCGCGAGCAACTCGAGGTCGCAAATCGCGCGCTCGGAGAGACGCACGGTAGGCAGTGTTTTGGCTCGTTCAATCTCCTCGGGCAGGGTTTTCTGCATTTATTTGACAGGATTTACAAGATTATTCAGGATGAACCTGTCAATCCTGCCAAATCTTGTAAATCCTGTCTAATGACCTTTTGGACAGCCTCCGGCAGGTTGGCTAATATAAGCGACTTATGTGTGGGATCGTAGGAATAGTTCGAAACGACGGAAAACCGGTTGACGAGCAGCTACTGGGGCGGATGAACAACGCGATCCGTCATCGCGGACCCGACGAGGATGGTTTCTACATCAACGGCTCGGTCGGTCTGGCAATGCGCCGCCTCGCGATCATCGACCTCAAGAGCGGCCAGCAACCCATTCACAATCAGGACCGCACTTCGTGGATCGTCTTCAACGGCGAGATCTACAACTATCTCGAGCTGCGCGAGAAACTGGAAAAGCTGGGCCACACGTTCTACACCAACAGCGACACCGAAGCCATCGTGCACGCCTACGATGAGTTTGGCGCCGACTGTCCCAAACACCTGCGCGGCATGTTTGTCTTTGCGATTTGGAATACGGCCAAACAGGAGCTCTTCCTGGCGCGCGATCGCATGGGTAAGAAGCCGCTGCTTTATGCGGAGGTGAACGGGCAGTTAGTCTTTGGTTCCGAGTTCAGTGCGCTGCTGGTACACCCGGACGTCAGCCGCGATATCAATCCGGAGGCGCTTGATTACTATCTCGCGTTCATGTGCATTCCAGCGCCGTTGACGGCTTACCAGGCCATTCGAAAGCTGGAACCGGCACACTGGCTTCGCTGGCGCAACGGCAACATCGAGTTGGGCTGTTACTGGCAACCCGACTTCACCAAAAAGATCGACATCAGTGAGGAAGAAGCAGGTGAACGCACGATCGAGATTTTGCGCGACGCTGTGAAGGTGCGTTTGATGTCGGAAGTTCCGCTGGGTGCTTTTCTTTCCGGCGGCATTGATTCGAGCGCCGTGGTCGCCCTGATGAGCCAGGAGTCGAGCGAGCGCGTCAAAACTTTTTCGATCGGATTTGAGGAACAGGACTTCAGCGAGCTGCATCACGCGCGCCGCGTTGCCGAGCACGTGGGCGCCGATCACCACGAGTTTATTGTTCGCCCTGATGCGGTGGAAATTTTGCCGATGCTCGTGGATCACTACGGCGAGCCGTACGCCGATTCATCAGCAGTGCCAACTTACTACGTTGCGAGAGAAACACGAAAGCATGTGACGGTCGCGTTGAATGGCGACGGCGGCGATGAGTCGTTTGCAGGTTATGAGCGATACATTGCGATGGGGTTGACGGAGAAGTACAGGAAGATTCCATCGTTTGTTCGGGAGTCGTTGATTCGTCAAGCTGTCAACTTGATCCCCACTGATCCGACGAGGAAGAGCAAGATCAAATCGGCTCAGCGACTGCTTGGCGTCGTAGCGCGGCCGAGAGCCGGTCGCTACATGAAGTGGATGAGTGTTTTCGATGACGAATTGAAAGAGCCCCTCTACACCGATTCGTTCCGGCAGCAAACCGTAGGCGCCAATGCTACTGGAATTCTGGAGAACTGGTTCAAGCGTGCTAACGGTATCGGTACCGTCGATACGTTATTGTTGACGGATCAGATGACCTATTTGCCGAACGATCTGCTGGTTAAAGTCGATATTGCGACGATGGCCGTGTCGTTGGAGGCGAGGTCGCCCTTTCTGGACCATCACGTCATCGAGTTTGCGGCGAGCCTGCCGCAGAATCTGAAGCTGCGGCGATTGACGGGCAAGTATCTGCTGAAAAAAGTATTGCGTAAGCTTCTGCCGAGCGAGAATCTGACGCGACGGAAGATGGGGTTCGGCGTTCCGATTGGACACTGGTTTCGTGGCAAGATGCAGCCATTTCTGCGCGAGGTTATTCTCTCTGAAAAAGCGCTCGGCCGCGGTCTTTTCAAACCGGAAGCCGTCAAGCAATTGGTCGATCTGCACGTTCGCGCTGAACGTGATTATTCGCATCAGCTTTGGACGCTTCTGATGCTCGAGATGTGGTTCAATCGCTTTATTGATTAGGCGGCAGTTAGACAGGATTACAGGATGTCTCAGGATGAACATGTAAATCCTGAATAATCCTGTAAATCCTGTCCAAATTCCAACTGATATGCGAGCTGAAGAAAAAGTCGAATTTGCGGGGCAACAGATCCTGGCGATGGATCCGCGCACCGAGAAGAAACTGCGGGTGTGTGCGGCCTGTGGTTCGAGTGACGCGCAACCACTCGGTATCAAGAACGAGCTCGACATGGTTTCGTGCCGCAAATGCGCGACGCTTTATACGCCTTACTCACCGTGGTACTCGAGCGAGTACTACTACGTGAGTTATTACTACCCGGAAGTGAGTCTTTCACCACCGCCGTTTGTGCAAACGCGGCTCGAAGAAATCACGGCGGAGTTTGCGCCATACCGGCAAACGAATCGTCTGCTCGATATCGGTTGTGGCGCCGGGAGTTTAATGCTTGCCGCACGTAAGAATGGTTGGAATGCGCACGGGCTCGACGTTTCGCCAAACGCAGTGAACCACGTGCGCTCGCTTGGTTTTGAAGTGTTTCAGGGCGAGCTTCAGCAGGCACATCTGCCGTCCGCACACTTCGATGTGATCACGGCGGCGGAGATACTCGAACACCTGAGTGAGCCGCGTGTGCTGCTGGAGGAAGTCGCGCGCTTGCTTCGTCCGGGTGGTTTGTTTTGGACGACGACGCCGCATGCTCGCGGGCTGTCGGCTCGTGTTCTCGGTTTGAAGTGGCGCTGCATTTGGCCACCGGAGCACTTGCAGCTATTCTCCGCTGCTGGTCTGAAAGGTCTGCTGCGCGATGTTGGCTTCAGGCAGATACGCGTCCGCACCACGGGCGGCAATCCCATCGAGATCTTTCACGCCATGGGCCACCAGAAAGACGCGCCCAAAACTGTGGACCAGCATTTTGATCGCGTAACGACCGCTTACCAGTTGAACGAATCTCTGATGAAAAGCCGTCCACGCCGAATGGTAAAAGATCTTGTAAATAGCGCCCTCAACGTCACGCGGCTGGGCGATACGTTAAAGATTTACGCAATCCGTTAAATTTCTCTTTTGTGCTTCTTGTGCCTTTTTGTGGCTAAATTCTCTGCTGGAGGGACAATTTGAAAGGTGTAGTGTTAGCGGGTGGCCTCGGGACGAGACTGCGTCCTCTGACCTCCGTCACCAACAAGCATCTGTTGCCGGTTTTCAACCAGCCGATGATCTATTACCCGATTCAGACGCTCGTGAATGCGGGTATTACCGACATCATGGTAGTTACTGGAGGTAGTTCTGCCGGCGACTTCCTGCGTTTGCTCGGCAACGGCAAAGCGTTCGGACTCAAGCATCTCAACTACGCTTACCAGGAAGGCGAGGGCGGCATCGCTGATGCGCTCTCGCTCGTGGAACACTTCGCCGCCGATGGTCCAGTTTGTGTAGTGCTGGGCGACAACATCATCGAGGGTAACATTCGTGCGGCAGTTGAAGCTTATCGAATCCAGGGCAGCGGCGCGAAGATCATCCTGAAGAAAGTGCCTGACCCGCAACGCTTCGGCGTGCCGCGTCTCGATGGCAAACGGGTCGTACGCATCGACGAGAAGCCGGGCGTACCACAGTCAGACTACGCAGTGATCGGCGTCTACATGTACGACGAAACGGTCTACGACATCATTCGCTCGCTAAAGCCCTCAGGTCGCGGCGAACTCGAAATCACGGACGTCAACAATGCCTACATCGACCGCGACGCGATGACGTGGGAAGAGCTGGAAGGCTGGTGGACTGACGCGGGCACGTTTGAAAGCCTGTTGCACGCGTCGAACCTCGTCGCGGAAACAGGGGCCAACAAGATGCAATTCGAACCGGAAGAGGTAGCTGCAAATGCCCGACAGCTTTAAAGACGGCGAGATCAAGGGAGTAGAAGTCCGTAAGCTGGTCAGGAACTTCGATTCGCGCGGTTGGTTAACCGAACTCTTTCGCGGCGATGAGATAGACCCGGAGTACTTCCCGGCGATGTGTTATATCTCTTCGACCAATCCGGGCGTCACGCGTGGACCTCATGAACACTGGGATCAGGCCGACTACTTCTGCTTCCTGGGTCCTTCAAACTTCAAATTGCGACTCTGGGATAATCGCAAAAACTCCGAGACGTTTCTGTGTCGAAGCACCCTCATCGTGGGTGAGGACAATCCAGCGACGGTATTGATCCCGGCGGGAGTTGTGCACGCGTATCAGAACGTCGGCGACGTTGATGGCATCGTGATCAATTGTCCCAACAGACTCTATCGTGGCGCCGGACGGCGAGAAGAAGTCGACGAGATCCGCCACGAGAACGACGGCGAGACCGCGTATAGGATGGATGATTAAGGAACTATCTTGTTAATTCTGGAACATCCTGTAAATCCTGTGAAGCAGTTAGACAGGATTAACAAGATGATACAGGATTTACAAGATCAAACATGTCGGACGAGCAGCACACAAAGGTAATCCGCATTATTGCGCGCTTGAACGTGGGTGGACCGGCAAAGCATGTTGTCTGGCTGACTTCGGGATTGAAAGATGCGGGCTTCGACACCCTGCTCGTAACAGGCAAGGTTCCCGAAGGTGAAGAAGACATGAGCTATTTCGCGGACGAGATGGGCGTCACGCCGCGCTACTTCTCCGAGATGAGCCGCGAGATATCTTTGAATGACGCCGTCACCGTCTGGAAACTTTTTCGCCTCTTTCGACAGGAGCGCCCCGACATCGTGCACACGCACACCGCCAAGGCCGGAACAGTCGGACGCACGGCCGGCTTTCTGTATCGATGGCTGACGCTGGGCGTGTTTATTGGCAAGCCGCGGCAGTGCAAGTTTGTACACACATATCACGGGCACGTCTTTCATAGTTATTACGGTCGTACGCGCACGCGAGTATTTCTCGCGGTCGAAAGACTCTTGGCGAAGCTCGTTACGGATCGTCTGATCGTCGTCAGCAAACAGCAGAGCATCGAGATCGGCGAGAAGTTTCGCGTCGGGCGAAGCGGTCAAATCAAAGTGATTCCGTTGGGATTGGATCTCGGTCTCTTCTCCGATCACGCGTCGCGCCGGACAAAGTTTCGTCACGAGCTTTGCATCCCCGACCACACGATTCTGATCGGGATCGTGGGTCGCTTGACAGAGATCAAGAACCATCAGATGTTCTTGAACGTGGTGGCGCGATTCAAAGAGGTCGATCCGGCATGTTGGCGACAAGGGGCGGTGCGGTTCATCGTTATTGGAGACGGCGGGCTGCGTGACGCTCTCGAAGATCAGTGCGAGGAGCTGGGCCTGGAAAAGGACGTGATCTTCGTCGGCAGCAGAAAGGATCCGGAGTACTTCTATCCGGCACTCGACGTGGTTGCGTTGACGTCGCATAACGAAGGCACGCCGCTGACGTTGATCGAAGCGATGGCTAACGCGCGACCGGTGGTGGCGACGAGTGTTGGCGGCGTTGTCGATCTTTTGGGCGACGTGGTTGAAGATGGTCCGTATCAGGTTTGTCGTCGCGGAATCTCGGTCGATGCCGGTGACGAAGAGGCTTTTGTCTCGGCGCTGAGCCGCATCATCCGCGACCGGTCGCTGCGTCAGGAATTAGGCGACAGCGGTCAGGAGTTTGTGGAAGTAAACTATTCCAAAGAACGTTTGTTCGAAGATATCAAGAACCTGTATAGCGAGTTAAGTCAGAAAAAAGCACAAAAGGCACGAAGGTTGGAAGAGGAGCTAATTTGAGAGTACTTATCACAGGTGGGGCTGGTTTCATCGGATCGCATTTAAGCGATGCCTACATTCAACGTGGCGATGAAGTCTACGTTATCGACGATCTATCGACGGGCACGATCGAGAACATTCAACATCTCAAAGGTCATCCGCGTTTTCACTACACGATCGATACTGTCCACAATCATCCGGTCACAGCCGAGTTGATCGATCAATGTGACGTTATCTTCCATCTGGCCGCAGCCGTCGGCGTAAAGCTCATCGTCGAGAGTCCCGTGCGCACGATCGAGACGAACGTGCGCGGCACTGAAGTAGTGCTCTCGTTAGCCAACAAGAAAAAGAAAAAGGTGCTGATTGCATCGACGTCGGAAGTCTACGGCCTCAGCTCCGACGTGCCTTTTCGCGAAGATGGCAATCTGGTGATGGGCGCCACAACCAAAGGTCGATGGAGCTATGCATGTTCGAAGGCCATCGACGAGTTTCTTGCCCTCGCTTACTGGCGCGAGAAGAAGCTGCCGACGATTGTCGTTCGGCTCTTCAACACCGTCGGCCCGCGCCAGACCGGTCAGTACGGCATGGTCATTCCGACGTTTGTGAAACAGGCGCTTGCAGGCAGACCGATCACGGTTTACGGCGACGGCAAACAGAGTCGTTGTTTTGGTTACGTCGGCGACGTTGTCGGAGCCCTCGTGAAGCTGATGGAACATCCCGACGCGATTGGCCAGGTCTTCAACATCGGTTCCAACATCGAGATCTCAATTCTCGAACTCGCCGAACGAGTCAAGCAGATCACGAAATCCGATTCTGAAATCGTCTTTGTGCCGTACGACCAGGCTTACGAAGAGGGATTTGAGGACATGCCGCGGCGCGTTCCTGACATCAGAAAGGTGAGCGAGTTTGTTGGCTTCAGTCCTGAGATGAGCCTCGATGGGATCCTCGAAAGAGTGGTCGACTACCAGATCGGTCGCCGCAAATAGAGCCACAAAAAGGCACAAGAAGCACAAAAAAGACAATTAATGATTTTGTGCTTTTTGTGCTTTTTTGTGGCATAGTTTCCGCACTCCTATGCCTTTTAGCCCGCGTACGCTGCTGGCAGTTGCCGCATCATTTTGTTTAGCACTCATACTGACGCCGCTGGTGCGAGCGTTCGCCCGTCGCTTCGGCTTTATTGCCAAACCCAAAATCGATCGCTGGCACAAGAAACCGACCGCGATGCTGGGTGGAATCGCGATCTGGCTTACGGTCATCATTATTTCGCTCGCGTTCTCACTCAAGATCACGTACGGAAGAGAGATCCTGCTGGCGAGTACGTTCCTGTTTCTGGTCGGCCTCGTTGACGACCTGATACACATCAAGCCCTACCAGAAACTGATCGGACAGATTCTCGGCTCCGCATTTGTCGTTTACTACGGCTTGTCGCTGCCATGGACTGGGTCGCTCCTCATCAACATGGCGCTCGCCATCTTCTGGCTGATCGGCATCACCAACGCTATCAACCTGCTCGACAACATGGACGGACTCGCGTCCGGCATCGCTGTCATTGCTGCCGGATTTCTGGCGTTGAGCTTTGGTAACAGCGGTCAATACACAGAGGCTTTGATCTCGCTCATCTTCGCCGGCGCGCTGCTTGGTTTTCTCGTCTACAACTCGAATCCAGCGTCGATCTTCATGGGCGACTGCGGGTCGATGTTTGTCGGTTTCTTCCTCGCCAGTTCGGCACTGATCAATCTGAGCGGCGGGCGAACCCGAAGTCTTTTGCCCGTGCTGACGGTACCGATCCTCGTTCTGTTCATTCCCATCTTCGACACGACCTTCGTCACCGTGTTGCGCAAGCTTTCAGGACGCGCGGCATCGCAGGGTGGTCGCGATCACACATCGCATCGACTGGTGGCGCTCGGAATGTCTGAGCGAAACGCGGTGTTGATGCTTTATGGTTTTGCGGCGCTCTCAGGCCTGCTTGCGATTCTGGTGCAACGCGCGCGATTGGATGTGAGCCTGGCGGCGATCGCGGGATTCACGATCGTGCTCACGCTCGTCGGCGTGTATCTCGCGGGTGTGAAGGTTTACGACGAGAGCGACGAGGTGATGGCGCTCAAAGAGAAGCCACTCTATACGTTTCTCGTCGATGTTTCTTACAAGCGCCGCATCTTCGAAGTCCTGTTGGATGTGGTGCTGATCATTTTGTCGTACTGGGCGTCGTACGCGATTCGCTTCCCGCCCGACAGTCCCGCGTGGGCGCTGTTTATTCGCACGTTGCCGGTTCTCGTGTTCGTCAAGATGTCAGTGTTTCTCGTGATGGGAGTTTACCGCGGACTCTGGCGCTACACGGGCATGAGCGATCTGATCGTGTTTGCAAAAGCGGTGGTGCTGAGTTCCGCCGGCAGTTTGATGATCATTCTGTTTTTGTTTCGGTTTGAGGGTTACTCGCGCAAGGTTTTTGTCATTGACGCGATGTTGATGTTTCTGTTCCTGACTGCTAGTCGTCTGGCGTTCAGGTTATTCAGACAACTGCTGCCGGTAGTCGGTAAGCAGGATGGACGTCGCGTGTTGATCTACGGTGCGGGTGATGCAGGCGAACTGTTGTTGCGAGAACTGCGAAACAACCGCGAGTTGCAACTCTCGCCGATTGGATTTCTGGATGACGATCCGGCGAAGGGCGGGAAAGTTATTCACGGGCTGCGTGTGTTTGGCGGGAATGGCGATCTCAGCACCGTGTGCTCACAACACGACGTTGAAGAGGTGGTCATCTCGAGTGCGAAGATGACCGAAGAGCGAGTTCAGGAAGTCTTGCGAATCTGCTCGGAAAAGCAGATCGTCGTGAAGCGTATGCGGATCATGATGGAAGAGTTATCGTCCGGGGATCAAGGATTTTATTCACGTAAAGCGGCAAAATCTCAGGGTTAAGTACCCAAGTAGCAAATAAATGGCAGAAGAAGTAGTTCAAATCAGCGTTCGCAGAGTGCCGGTTAGGATTCTGCTGATCCTGTTGCTGATCGCAGCAGGATTCTGGTCGTACTACGTCGTGCGCTGGTATATCGGCAACACGCTCGCCGAGTACTTCAGCCCGACCGACAGCACTATCCAGGTCGCACACATGGCCGAGTCGATGGCGCCAAACGATCCCTTGACTCACTGGCGCATCGCTCAGGTTTCACAGAAAACGCTGCCGCTCGATCAACAGGCTGCCGCGATCGCCGAATTCGAGAAAGCGGTCAGCTTATCGCCTTACGACTATCGTTTCTGGATGGCGTTGGGGACAGCTCACGAACAATCCGGCGATCCCGTCAAGGCCGAACTCGCGTTGCGACAAGCCGTCGCACTCGCTCCGTCTTACGCATACCCCCACTGGTTTCTCGGCAACCTCTACTTGCGAAACGCGCGCTACAACGAAGCGTTTGCCGAGTTGCGTCGTGCCGCTGAAGCCGACTCCGACCTGTTGCCACAACTCTTCAATCTCAGTTGGGAGATCTACAACGCCGATCCGGAGGCGTTGAAAAACTCAGTGGGTCAAAACTCGGAAGTCAAGGCGAAGTTCGCGCTCTACATGCTGACCCAGAAGCGCTTCGAAGAGGGCATGCGTTTGTGGAACGTGCTCACCAGTGACGAGAAGAAAGCTAACAAAGAAACAGCGGAGTCGATCGTAACCACGCTGAAAAATGAATCGAAGTTTCATGACGCGCTGCAGGTTTGGAACGACTTCGCGAGTGAGAGATTTCACCCCGAGATGGGCAGCATCTTCGACGGCAGTTTTGAAGAACCGATCGGCTATGCGCTCGACACTGTCTTTGGCTGGCAGGTTAAGAACATTCCGCAGATGCAGATCGCGCTCGATCCAAATAAGAGTCACAGTGGCTCACGCAGTCTGCGACTGTTCTTTCAGGTTCGCTCCAATATCGAAGGCATAAATGTCTCGCAGCTTGTTCCAGTCCAGGCGGGAACTGAGTACGACTTCGAGTGCTATGTAGCCACCGACAAACTCGAGACGGGCAGTGCGCCCCTGATCCAGATTCTCGACGCGAACACGAGCCAGGGTCTGTTTGATTCGAGCCAGGCGCCGGGCGGCACGAACGACTGGACGCGAATCAACGCCTCTTTCAAAACCTCAGACAAAACTGAAGCGATCATAATCAAGATCATTCGTGGCCCTTGCCCTGAGGAAATTCCGGTGTGCCCGATTTATGGTTCCGTTTGGTATGACGACTTCTCTCTCAAACGAAGAAACTAGCGTGATCGTTGCCGAGAGCGCGCCGCAGGAGCTGGAAAGGAGCTCTTCGGACAGGGGCGTCTATCGCATCCGGCACACGCTCGCGAGTCGGTTTGCGTTTCTCCTGATCTGCGTCACGATTGTTATTTCAGCCCTCGCCTACGGCACGGTTCATTACTGGGCGCTCGCTCTTTTCAACATTGTTGGTGTGACGATCCTGCTGCTTTGGGTCGTGGATGCGTGGACGCTCGGAAGTCTGCGTGTGAACCGTAATGTTCTGCAACTCCCTTTGATCGGATTGATAGTGCTGGGGCTGGTTCAACTGCTGCCGCTGCGTGCAGTCAGTTCCGGCGGCGCCACTGACGTCGCGCTGGCAAACAGTCTTACGCTCGATCCAAATTCAACCCGGTTGGTTTTGGTCCAACTGGCGTCGCTGCTGATCTATTTTGCCGCCACGCTCGTGTTTACTGACACGCCTCATCGTCTGCGCGTGCTGGTGCGGACGATCATGGTCTTTGGTTTTCTGCTGGCAATCTTTGGTTTGACGCAGTCGTTCACCAGCCCCACGAAGGTTTATTGGATACGCGAGCTAAACCAGAGCACCGCCTTCGGTCCCTTCATCAATCGCCATCACTTTGCCGGTTACATGGAACTGACGATCGCTTTGCCGCTAGGTTTGCTTTTTTCCGGCGCGGTCGAAAAAGAGAAGCGGATCATCTATCTGTTCATTGCGGGACTAATGGGAGTTGCGCTCGTGATGACGGCTTCGCGCGGCGGCATTATCAGTCTTGTGGCTGAGATTTTGTTCCTCGTCGTCGTGACGGCGATTTGGAGAAAGCCGAGTGAGAGACGACGACGAGTGAAGAAATACCACCGGCTCAAGCGCGTTGCCGGGCGACTTGGCATGGCCGGCGCATTGCTCTTCGGACTTTTATTGGGCGTGATTTTGCTGGGCGGAGAATTCTCAATCAATCGTTTCATCGACAGTGTTAACACCGACGACCCCACCACTGGTCGTGCACACTTTTGGGCAGTGACAGTCGATATCATCAAGGCGCATCCGTTTCTCGGCACGGGGTTGGGTGCGTTTGGAGTGATTTACACGCGTTACGATTCACGCAATGGTTTGTACCGGCTCGAGCAGGCGCACAACGATTACCTGCAGGTATTTTCTGATGCCGGCATTGTGGGCGCGACACTCGCGCTGTGTTTCGTCCTGCTGCTGTTTTATAAAGGGTTTTCGCGCGCTCGTTCGCGAGATGATTTTAGACGCGGAGTTGCGATAGCAGCGCTGAGCGGATGTTTTGCTGTACTGGTGCACAGCTTTTTCGATTTCACCTTGCACACGACTTCGAATGCGCTCTTGTTTCTGGTGTTGGCTTCAATCGCTACGATGAATGGTCGCGTCGAAGATGCACCGCGCCAGCGAAAGCGTAGAAGCAGTGAGAGTCGTGATTCATCCTGAACTCTTTCACGCAAAGACGCAAAGAGTGCAAAGGTTTTGCTGCGCCTTTCTTGTAGCTTTGCGACTTTGCGTGAAAATTCCTTCGTCTGTATGATTCGCTAAGACCCTATGGCCTCGGCAACTAAAGCCAAAAACAAAGACGATGCACTTTCAACGGAACCTTCTTCAGTTCCAGGATTGATTCTCGCGGCCGTCTTACGCCACAACAAAGAGGATGCGCTCAATCACCGCAGCGATGGCAAGTGGCACAACATCCCCGCGGCAAAGTTCGTCGAGCGCGTCAAAAACGTGGCGCTAGGATTGGCTGGACTCGGTATCCGTCCCGGAGATCGTGTCGCACTGCTTTCCGAGAATCGTCCCGAGTGGTCCATTGCCGATCTTGCCATTCTGAGTTTGGGGGCGATCAACGTTCCGATCTATACGACTCAGGCTCTGGAGCAGGTCGATTACATTCTTTCTGACTCCGGCGCACGAGCCATATTCATTTCCACTCGACGGCTTTACAAACACGTTCTTCCGGTGTTCGCCAAAAGACCACTGGAACATTTGATCTTCTTCGAGCCGGAAGTTGCTGAAGACGTCGAACACGGGCTTTCATTGGACGAGCTCGAACAGCAGGGGAGCGAGCTCGCTCAGCAACGTCCCGGAGCGTTTGACGCTTATTTGCATGCGGTTAGACCCGAGGACCTGGCCACCATCATTTACACCTCCGGCACCACTGGCGAGCCGAAGGGCGTGATGCTGACGCACAACAATTTCATGTCGAACGTGCAGTCGATCGCGAAAGGCTTGCCCATTGTAGCGACTGACACGGCGCTCTCAGTGTTACCGTTGTCGCACATTTTTGAGCGCGATGGCTTTTACGTGTTCTGTTATTGCGGCGTGTCGGTTTATTACTCGGCATCGTTCGATCAGGTTGGTGAGAACCTGCGTGAAGTTGCGCCGACCGTGATGACTGCCGTGCCACGTCTGTTTGAAAAGGTCTACCACCGCATCATTAAGAAGGGTATGTCGGAAAAGGGCGTGAAGAAGTCGATCTTCATGCAATCGCTCGAGGTGGGACAAAAATACGGCGAACTCAAAGACAAACGGAAATTGATCCTGCCGCCGTTGGCTATTAAGCAGAGGCTCGCAAGCAAGCTGGTGTTTTCAAAATGGCGCGCGGGTGTTGGCGGGCGCTTGCGATACTTCGTTTCCGGCGGTGCGCCGCTCTCGCCGGCGTTGTCGTATTCCTATCTCGCGGCAGGCATACCCATTCTGCAGGGATACGGCGCGACCGAGACCTGCATCGTCTCGGCAAATCGCCCCGACAATAATCACGTCGGGTCAGTGGGAATCCCTTTCGACGGCATCGAGATCAAGATTGCAGCAGATGGCGAGATCCTGGTTCGTGGTCCCAACGTGATGCGGGGTTACTACGGCCAGCCGGAAGCAACCGCGGAAGTATTGAAAGATGGTTGGTTTTACACGGGCGATGTCGGCCACATCGCCAAAAACGGGCATCTTTACATCACTGACCGTAAGAAAGATCTGTTCAAGCTCTCCAATGGGAAGTACGTCGCGCCACAGCTCATCGAGAGTCTTTTGAAGGAGAGCGAGTTTGTCAGTCAGGTGGTTGTTGTCGGTGCGGGCCGAAAGCAGCCGGTCGCGTTGATCGTTCCTGATTGGGAAAGTCTGAACCAGGCACTTGCCGAAGCGGGTGAGAACGCGCCGAAGGATCACACCGAACTGAGCAATTTTCCACCCGCAATCAAGATCGTCCAGCAGGACATCTCAAGACTCACCAAAGAACTGGTTGATTACGAACGCATTCGAAAAGTGGCCCTCCTGCCACACGAGTTCAGCATCGACGGCGGCGAACTCACCCCGACCCTCAAAGTCAAACGCAAAGTCATCGACGAGCGCTACGGCGATTTGATCGAAGATCTGTATTCCTAGCCACAAGAAGGCACAAAATACACAAAATAACAAACCCTCATTTTTGGTAGTGGGGTATTAGTGTGTTGCAGCGGATTCACGCAGCAATCGGTTAGAGCGGGGGCAAGCCCCTCTTCCTGACTTGTTCTATTCTCAGTTGCGCAAACGTGGAGTGGAACTTGAATCAGAAAATAAAACAAGTCAGGAAGAGGGGCTTGCCCCCGCTGGTTGGAACGTTATTTTTGTGTTTCATGTGTTTCTTTGTGGCAAAGGATCGATTCGGCGAGAATACGGAGATCCATCGGGATTTCGGGCGCCTTTGTGCTCGCGCTGGGCGCAGTTTCATGATGCGCCAGGAGCGGCAGTTCAGCGTTGCAGAAGTCACAGACTTTGAGATGATCTTTGACGAGCATTTCGGCTTCGGTCGAGAGGGTTTGAAAGCGAAACGAGAGCAGCGTCGCTGAGGCTGGGCACGCGGCGGTCTTCAGAAATGGGATTGTCGTTTTTGACGCCTTCATTCCATCGTCCCTGAGGTTTCAACGTATCAAAACGCACAATTCGCCGCACCTTCCAGAGGTTTCAACGCTTTTCCCTAAAGATTTTGCACATTCCTCAGTGTGTAAAAAGATGTTGCTCGTTATTTAAACTGATGTTACCATGACGCTCGTAGTCAGTGCCGGGCCGGGCTATCTGACGCATCTCCAAGGAACACCACCGCTATCCCGCGGTAAATAATCTGGCAAAAACGAGAACATTCGAACAGCTTGTCGGCTGGGTACCCAACCTATCCGGACTCACCTGCCTAAATTCTCAGTGACGAAACTCCCAGACGACGTAGGGCCAACACGGACAATCCTGTGAAATCCATAAGTGAAGATCCTGAAAAATCAGCGGAACTCGAACCGGGCGAAAACCGCCCGGCGCCCAGGGAGCGCCGCAACGACCGGCACGGAAAGAATGCGAAATGGGTGGAAAGTCTTCGCGCCTCCGACGTCAATCGCCTCTGGACCGACCTGCACCGCATAGTTTCGCATCACCCGCTGGTCAGAGCTTCGCGTAGTGCCGGCCTGCTGGTCGAAGAAGGAATGGGGGCGGCTTACACCGACCTCACGCAGGAGCTGTTCGTTCAACTGCTCAGCAAAAACCGTTTTGAACATTATCTCGAGACGGCGATGACCGACTACGAGATTGAGTGTGAGATCAGCCAGATCGAGTTGACGAACCTGCTGACGGCAGAACTTCGCAAGCGTCACCCGGAGAGTTATCGTCTGGCGCGCCGAATTTCCACGTTAATCCAGTCGAGCCCGAACTTCCGTCGGTTCGATACGAGCGGTATGGACGACGAGCCGCACCGGCGACTTGCCGACCGTGTTTACGGCTTAAGCGAGTGGAACGACGACAAATCGCGCCGCGGTGCACATGACGTCGAGCAGCGCGTGCAGATCATTCCCGTACGGCAGCGAGACACGAGGATGGTGGGTTGTACGGGCGATTCGCAGATCGTGATCAGCAATGCGGATCTGGAAGATTTGATTGTGTCGGTGCTGGACGCGGTTGATTCACCGGTGGATGTTCGCACGCTCCGCAGTCTGGTGATGTCGCGTTTGCCGGTGATGGACATTTACCTAGTTCCGCTCGACGGCGACGACAGCGACAATGAAAACGGCAACAGCTACGAACCGGTAGACAAGCGCGAGAACCCCGAAGAGGGATTGGTGCGTCGTGAGTCTGAGCGGGAAGCAGCGGGATTTGTCGAGCAGTTTCTGGCGAGTTTGAACGAAGCGGTTCGTGGCAAAGTAAAGCAATACAATCGCATCATCGGCGTGCTTTGGTACTGTTATTTGAGCCCGGATCACGCGACGCAACTGGAAGTAGCGGCGGTATTGGGCGTTTCTGATTCATTGGTCTCGGACTATCGCCGGCGTATTGAGCAGGAGCTGCGGGCGCTGTCGTTCACGGAAGTTGAAGAGGCGAAACAGTTCGAGCTGGCGCTGCGCAAGCGTGTGAAGGAGATGGTGGTTGAAAACGAGATAACTGTTTTATCGAATTGACGCAATTTCGCCATCTGGAATTGGGATTTGTTCTTGGCTGCTGCGCGATTGCGCCGCAGCTTTTCTATGCCTAGAGATAGACCAATGGTTGGTCGCGAACGCCCTGAATGTTACCCTAACACCGCAATGGCAGAGTGGAACGACAGCGAATCACTGGTGAACCCTTTACGACGTCCGGCCCAGTCCAGCGAGAGCTCCGTGGAGGTGAGAAACCCGCGTTTCAAAGGTTCCAAACCGCGATTCAAGGAAGAAAGCTTCTACGGCAATTCCCCTGCAACTCCGGCGGTGGAGGAGACTCCAAAGCCGGTTCACTCCAGCTTCGAGAGACCGAAGGCGCGGCTCTTCAAGCGCGGGCACATGCTCTCTTACGTTGGTCTCTATATTTTTACAGTTGTCTTATATTTTCGGCCGTACGAGCTTTCGCCGTCACTCTCCTGGTTATCACACAGCGCGTTTTGGATTGCGCTGACTACGCTAATTATCTTTTTTCTGACTCAATTCTCGCTGGAAGGCAATCTCACAGCTCGCCCACGCGAAGTGAACTTGATTCTCATCTTCACGGCGCTGGCATTGTTGTCGATCCCGATTGGTTCGAATCCGACGGAGTCGTGGGCGACATTCAACGACACTTTTATCAAGGCTGTTGCGATCTTCGTCGTAATGGTCAACGTCGTACGCACTGAACGCAGGCTTAATGCACTGATCTATCTCTCTTTTGCGGTCAGTTTACTGCTCAGCATTTTTGCGATGAGAGATTTTTTGGGTGGCAATCTGTCGGTCGAGGGCTATCGCGTCAAGCCGCTCATCGGCGGAATCTTCGGAAACCCGAACGACATGGCCATCCATCTGGTGACCATGGTTCCCATCGCAATCGCCATGGCGATTGGGACAAAGCGAATTTTGAAAAAACTCATACTGTTTGCCTGCGCGCTGCTGTTTGTCGGCGGGATTGTAGTCACTTACTCACGTGGTGGTTTCGTCGGCCTGATGGGTAGCAGTTTGTTTTTGGTGTGGGGACTTAGTCGAAGAGGCACAGACCGGAAGCGTAATAGCCTGGCGATAATCGGATTCGTTGCGGCGGCCGCTGTCCTATTAGTTGTTGCGCCGGGAAACTACCTGGCAAGAATTCTCTCCATTGTTGGTCTCGCGGCGGATCCGATGGGGTCGGCTTCTGCACGAAAGACACTCCTCATGCATTCAGTCATCGTTATGCTGCGGAATCCGTTTGGTGTCGGGATGGGTAACTACCGGTACATGGCTCCCCACGACGCCGTCAATCACAACGCATACACACAAGTCGCAACTGAAATGGGAATACTGGCGCTCATTGTGTATGTCCTGTTTATGGTGATGTCGTTTCGCCGGCTCAAACAAATCAGGTACGATGATTCCGCTTTTGGAAGACGCGTTTATTACCTGGGCTTGGGACTCAAGGCGGGTCTCGTCGGGTACATGATCAGCAGCTTTTTCGCGTCCGTGGCTTACCAGTGGTATGTGTATTACCTCGTTGGTTTCTCCTTCGCACTCTGGCGCATCGCGGGAGTTTTGAGCGAGCAAAAGCGCCCTGAAGCTGTAAAGAGTTAATGACAAACCTGATATTCAAAGCTGCCCAAAAACTTCGCGGATCGAAGAGCCTGGACTATCTGGCTCAGATCGAATCGGCGGCGTTTCGTTCGCGTCAAGAAGTGTTTTCGGCCCAATGGCAGTCACTTACAAAATTGCTCGCACACGCCGAAGAAAAAGTTCCTTACTACAGAGAACTATTCAAGAGTCTCGGCATTCGCAGCAGCGACATTCAGAGCTGGTCTGATTTTTCAAAACTCCCGATCCTGACGAAAGACATCATCAAGGAACGATGGCGAGATCTGATCCGTGAAGACATCCCACTCGCGGAACTGTCCCAACATCACAGCGGCGGCTCAACAGGCATTCCACTGACTTTTTACCGCGAGCGAGAGTACATGGACGTTTCCGAGGCGGGAACATTCAGAAACATGCGGCAGTGTGGCTGGCAACCAGGCGAGATGATCGCATTCTTTTGGGGCGGCAACGAGCGGTTTTATCGAATGTCACGACTCGAGTTTGAAGCACGCCAGCAATTGAGGCGGATGTACCAGTTCGATCCATTTCGCTCCGGCCCTGATGCCCTGGCTTTGTGGTTAAAACGTTGGGAAGGACTTCGCCCAGTCGCAGCTTTGGGATATGCATCGACGATTGCGAGATTCGCGTCTTACATCGAGAGCAATCACAAGAGCGCAGCGCCTTTGAAAGGCGTATTCACAACGGCGGAGAAGCTCTACTCGGAGCAACGCGAAATCATTTCTCGTGTCTTTGGGTGCAAAGTATTTGACTGTTACGGAAGCAGCGAAGTGCAGAACATCGCCGCGGAGTGTCTGTCAGGCCGGATGCACATCAACGCCGATTTCGTCGTGCTTGAAACTGAGGACATCGCAAGCAGTCCTTTCCTGGTTACGTCGCTGAAAAACTACGCGATGCCGTTCATCAGGTATCGGAATGAAGATGCGGGCGAGTTGTCTGACGATGTGTGTGATTGCGGCAACGGATTTCCGCTGATGAAGCTCAGCATTGGGCGCGTCAGCGATAATTTTTATTTTCCGTGTGGTCGCGTGGTCCACGGCGAGTTCTTTACGCATTTGATGTACGGCAGTCGCGGCATCGAGAGCTTTCAGTTTTACCAGTCGGCCCCCGATCGCATCACTATTTTAGTTGTGCCGAGCAGTGGTAATGCTGCGGCAGATTTCACTGATACTCTCAGAAAGGCAGAACAGCAGATCAGAGAGCTAACGCCGGCAAAGCTTCAGATCGAAAGCAAGACTGTGACGTCGATTCCACTTTCGGCGGCCGGCAAACATCGCTTTACAAGGTCGGATGTAAATGCAGGTGACATTTCCGAGACCTGCGGGGTAGCAAATTAATGTGCGGCATTTGCGGAGCGTATAACGCCAACGGAACTCAGGCTCAGGACCAGGCAATCGTCCACTCGATGATGGACGCGCTTTCGCATCGCGGTCCCGACGGCGAGGGATTCTGGTCAAGCAAGGAAGTGGCGCTCGGTCATCGACGCCTTGCCATCATCGATCTGGCCGGCGGGTATCAACCTCAATTCAACGAAACCAAAGACATCGGCGTAATTTGCAACGGCGAGATCTATAACTACCGCGAACTTCGTGGAGAGCTTTCCGGTCACGGACATCAGTTTCGAACTTTCAGCGACACGGAAGTGCTTGTTCATGCGTACGAGGAGTGGGGCGACAGCTTTGTTTCGCGTTTACGTGGAATGTTCGCGATTGCCATGTGGGATTCTCGCCGGCGTCGATTGTTGCTCGTGCGCGATCGCTACGGAGTCAAGCCGCTCTATTACGCAAAACCGGAACCGAGTACGTGGTTGTTTGCTTCTGAAATCAAGGCGTTGTTTGCCGATCGAAGATTGACCAGGCGGATTAATGAGGCGCGCATCGGTGAGTATCTGAGTTTTCGAACTGTCGCGGGAGCAGAGACGCTGTTTGCCGGTGTGTTTGAAGTTCTGCCTGGTACGATGATGATCCTAGAAGGCTCGCGATCTTCAGTCGTGACTTATTGGGCACCCGAAGCTTCCGCGGATTATGGTGCCGCAACGGATCATGTGAATAAGGGTCGCGAGCTTCTTTACGACGCGGTCGACTCGCGACTGGTCAGCGACGTCGCACTCGGAACAATCACGAGTGGTGGCCTGGATTCCAGTCTCGTTAGCGCCATCACTGCCGAGATTCAGAAACAACCGATCGACACGTTCTGTGTCGGGTTTTCGGATCCACGCTATGACGAACGATCTTTCGCTCGCCGTGTCGCCGAAGCCATCAGATCCCATCACCACGAGATCGCAGTCGCTCCCAGCGATATTCAGGAACAACTCGACACGTTAACCTGGGCGCACGACGAACCGCTCACGCATCCCAACTCGATTCCGATGCACCAGATCTTTCGTCACGCCAAAGAAGACTGCGACGTGACTGTCCTGCTCTCGGGTGAAGGTGCCGACGAAGTGTTCGGCGGATACGGGCGTTACGGTGTTCTAAAAACGCGGGATCTCATAAAGAGTGTTCCGGGCGCCACGAAAATGGCGCGACTGATGCCCGCAGTCGGCAAAGTGGCGACACTCAAGAAGATCCTCGATCCCGATTATTTGATCTGGTCCAACTCGTTTACCAATGCTGCCACTGTTCGGCAACTGAGTGGCGAACAGATAAACGTGGGGGAACGCCGGCAATTCCTGCCGCAGGCAGGCAACAACGGCAACGGAATGTTTATCTACGATCAGCGCACTTATCTACCGCCTCTGTTGCAGCGCCAGGATCGGATGAGCATGGCTGCCGGTCTCGAAGCCCGAGAACCGTTTCTGGATCACCTGTTGGTTCAATGGGCCAATGCTCTGAGCCCCAGCGTGAAGCTCCACAACGGCCAGGCAAAGGGATTGTTGAAGCACATTGCCGGCAAATGGTTGTCGCACGAGATCATCACTCGCAAGAAAGTCGGATTTGAAGTGCCGTTGCGAGTCTGGTTGAGACCGGGAGGAGTATTGTACGAACGAGTGCAGGCCATCAGAGACAAGGGATCCATCGTTCAGGAGATCACGGCAGCGGGTGCTGTCGACGAGTTGATCAAACGACATGAGAAACTGGAGCACGATCACTCGGACACCCTCTGGACATTGCTTGCCCTCGACACATGGGCTCGCACGTTCTTAGGAAGCGAATTGCGAACCGAGAGACTGCCGGGCGCGGATACCGGTAAAGAATTGCCCCAGCCACAGGAGATTGCCTGAAGAGCGCCCAATGAACAACGACGTCGTGGTGGAACAAATGGTCACAGACAAAAGAGTCAGTGATCATGCCAAAGAAGTCAGGGAAGGACGCCGGTTCGAGTTTGGCAAGAACTGGCAACGTTTTCTGTCTTTAGTCGACGAGCCGCAGATCATGGAAGCGGTCAATTCGTTGAAGGAGAAACTCGAAGTCGAGTCGCTCGACGGCAAATCGTTTTTGGATATCGGTTCGGGGAGCGGTCTGTTCAGTCTTGCAGCGCGGCGTCTGGGCGCGCGTGTGCACTCGTTCGACTTTGATCCGCACTCGGTGGCCTGCACCACAGAATTGCGACGCCGGTATTTTCCAAACGATCGGCAGTGGACCATCGAGGAGGGTTCCGCGCTCGATAAGAATTACGTCGGCTCGCTCGGATTGTTTGATGTCGTCTACTCGTGGGGAGTGCTGCATCACACCGGACGCATGTGGGAGGGACTCACAAACGCGATGTTGGCGGTGCGCCCCGGTGGTCGTCTGTTCATCGCGATCTATAACGACACCGGATCGCAGATTGCGCGCTGGCACTGGATCAAGCGCACTTACAACCGGATGCCACGCATGTTGAAGCCCGCATTTGCTCTAGCCGCGAGTCTGCCGGAGGAAGGCAAGGCTGCATTACGAGCGATGCTGCGGCTGCGTCCGCTCGATTACGTGCGTTCGTGGACCGACTATGGACAGAGGAATCGCGGCATGAGCCGTTGGCGCGACATCGTCGATTGGGTCGGTGGCTATCCTTACGAGGTAGCGACTCCGGATGAGATTTTTGATTTTTATCGCGCTCATGGATTTACGTTGATGAAGTTGCACTGCGGTCGCGTTGGGCTCGGCTGCAATGAATTCGTTTTCAGAAAGGATGCGCCGACGGAGTAGTGTCTCTGAACGTTCTACAACTAATCGGAAGCTTCCATCAGGGCGGTTCGGAACGACAGGCCGTGCAGCTTACGGGTCTGCTCGTTGCGGATGGGCGGTACAACGTTTCCGTAGCAACGCTGGAGCGCGACGGCATGTTGCTCACGCGAATGGCTGAGTTGGGATTCAACGACGTTCCGGAATTTCGCTTGAGTAGTTTCTACGATGCGAACGCGGTAAAGCAGTGGCGACGTTTCCGCCGCTTTCTTCTCGAACGCGAGATTGCCGTAGTTCATGCACACGATTTTTATACCAACGTCTTCGGGATGTTTGGGGCGGCGGCAGCCGGCGTCCCCGTGCGGATTGCGGCTCGGCGGGAGTCGGCGGTGCGGTCGGGAAAGCAACGTTTCGTCGAACGGTCAGCATACCGGTTGGCCCAGGCCGTGGTTGCGAACTGTGACGAAGTGAAACGGCAATTGATTCAGGAAGGCGTTCCGGCGGCGAAGGTCCAGACTGTCTACAACGGCGTCGATCTGACGAAGCTCTCGGCCAGGACTGACTCCGTCGAAGACATTCGAAACTCGTTCGGTCTGCCGGCCTTGGATCAATTTGTCACGATCGTTGCGAACATGCGCGTTCACATTGCGGGACCAGAACCGGTATGTCTGAAAGACCATCCGACATTTCTCCGGGCCGCGCAAAAGGTTCTTGCGCAACTTCCCAACACGGGTTTCATCATCGCGGGCGAAGGCGACTTACAGAAACATACACAAGACTTCGCGAGGGAATTGGGCATCAGCGACCGCGTGTTCTTTACCGGCAGGTGTGAAAGAGTCAGCGATCTGTTGAAGATCTCTGACGTTTGTGTTTTGAGCTCGATCTCGGAAGGGTTTTCCAATTCAATTCTGGAGTACATGGCGGCCTCGAAGCCGGTTGTCGCCACAGACGTCGGCGGTGCACGAGAAGCCGTCGTCGACGGTGAATCAGGTTACATCGTCAACGCGCGGGATCACGAGACAATGGCTGAAAGGATATTGTCTTTGCTGCATGCTCCCGGCAGAGCGAGGGCAATGGGAGCGCGTGGGCGAGCGTTGGTGGAAGAGAAGTTTTCATGTGCTGCTCAACTGAACAACACTTTGAGTCTTTACGATCGGTTACTGAGAAAAGGAGGACTGCAACCCGGAAACATTTTGGCCGGCGGCGCCGATGCACTGGCGCAGAGTAAAAGCTAAACAGCATGTCAGAAGCACGTCCCAATACAAAGCCAATTCGAGTGCTAATTGCGGCTCCGTCACTCGACATCCTCGGTGGACAAGCGAGGCAAGCGGTGCGATTACGCGAAGGACTCAGTTCCGAACCGTCGTTGCAAGTCGGGTTCATTCCTCACAATCCACGTTTGCCGTTTCCACTACGCTGGTTGCAACGAATCAAGTACATTCGAACAATAGCAACGGCGCTCTACTACATTCTGTCTTTGCTGGTCACCGTTCCGCGTTACGACGTCGTTCACGTTTTTTCTGCGTCTTACTACTCGTATCTGACCTGCGCCGTTCCACCGATATTGATTGCGAAACTCTTTGGCAAACGCTCGATACTGAACTATCGCAGTGGCGAAGCCGAGGACCATCTTCAGAACTGGCGCTTAACGGCGCGTCCAATCATGCGTCTGGCAGATGTGATTGTGGTTCCGTCGGGTTACCTGGTCGACCTCTTTGGCCGCTTCGATCTTCCTGCCCGAGCAATTTACAACCTCGTCGAACTCGACCGGTTCACGTATCGCGAAAGGCGTCCGCTGAAGCCGATCTTTCTGACGAGTCGATTGCTCGAACCGCTCTACAACGTCGGTTGTGTTCTCAGAGCCTTCGCGCTGATTCAAAAGGAATATCCGGAAGCTGAATTAACAGTTGCCGCCGACGGGTATATGCGAGCAGAGTTGGAACAGCTTGCCGTCGATCTGAATCTGAAAGCGACTCGGTTCATCGGCCCTGTTCCCTTCGATCAAATGCCGGCGATGTACGACGCTGCGGACATTTATTTGACCGCAACAAATCTCGACAACATGCCGGCTTCGATCACCGAGTGCATGGCGTGCGGCGTGCCGGTCGTGACGACAGACGCCGGTGGTATTCCGTATATCGTCAAGCACGAAGAAAGTTGTTTGATGATCGAAAAGGACGATCACGTAGCGATGGCCGCGGCTGCTATTCGCCTCCTGCGCGACAACGATTTAGCAGTGCGGCTAACTGAACGCGCGCGCGCCGATTCCGTTAAGTTTACGTGGAGTTCAGTCCGTGCCGAATGGATCAAGCAGTATCAGGAGCTGGTTCCCGATCGCGTTTCGCAAACGGCTTCCGAAAGCAATTCACCCTCTCGATCGCAACCCTCTGAATCTTCAGCCCGTCTTTAACGTCTCGCAATGATCAAGCGTGTGAAAGAGATGAGTCTAGATGTCTGAACCACAAGTGGCTTTAACGTTGCCGGCCTCTGTGAAAGAGCAATGAAACTGAAAACGGTTTGAGCGAACAAGATGCGACAATTTCACCTGCGCGCGCGGCAGTGGCCACGTCGTCGCGTGAGACAGTCTCCGTTGTGATTCCCTGTTACAACGAGGAGCGGTTCATTGTGAAAGCACTCGAGCAATTGGTGGGACAGTATAAAGACGGACGTTACGAAATCATCGTCGTGGATGGGATGTCGGAAGACGAAACTCGCCTGCGTATAAATCAATTCGCACAGAATTATCCTGGAGTCTCAATCAAAGTTATCGACAATCCGAAGCGAGATATTCCCGTGGCTTTGAATCTTGGTGTGATGGCTGCGAGAGGCGAGATCGTCGCGCGTATGGATGCACACGCAGCGCCGTCACGCGGGTATATTCAGAGATGTGTTGAGGTACTGCGGCAGCCTGGCGTCGGCGTTGTTGGTATGCCCTGCCATATCCAACCCGGAGCTGACACGTTAGTTGCTCGTGCGATCGCGTCAGGCGTCTCGCATAAATTCGGTATCGGCGACGCGACGTATCGTTTGCGCGAAGGAAAGTCGCTGCAGGAGGAGGTTGACACAGTTGCATTTGCCTGCTTCAGGAAGAGCTTGTGGACTAAAGTGAATGGCTTCGACGAGACGTTGCTGACGAATGAAGACTACGATTTTAACTACCGCGTGCGTGCGGGCGGCGACAAGGTGTTGCTGGATCGAACCGGGCATTGTGAGTATTTCGCACGCACAACTTTGTCTGCGCTCGCGAGGCAATACAGCCGTTACGGCCGCTGGAAAGCGCAGATGGTTCGGCGGCGGCCAAAGTCTGTCAAGCTGCGACACCTGATCGCGCCGCTCTTTGTAGCATCGCTTTTGTTGTTGTCGTTAGCGGGGTTCCTCGTCAGGTGGGCCTGGTGGTTACTTGCTGTTGAGATCGGTTTGTACCTGCTATGTTCGTTAATCGCCGGTTGGAGTGCCGCACGAAAAGTGAATCAGGGTTTCGCTATGGTACTGTTAATGCCGCTAGTGTTTGGCACCATCCACATATGTTGGGGTGGCAACTTTTTGTTGGGTTTAGTGGTGAAGAAGGAAACTAACTCGCGAATCCATCCTTGAAAGTTTGTACAAAATGAAACTTAGCGTTTTGGTCTTGGTTATGTCGGCTGTGTGTCAGCAGCGTGTTTGCGAAAGAGGGGCACCAGGTTATTGGCCTCAAGGTGGGAACGAATTCGAGAACCCACGAACCAGGCGCGATGAATACCTTGCTATTTGCTGATTAGTGGGAATCGATCATGTGTGGCATCACCGGCTTTGTAAATCTTAAGAGAACTGTCGCAAATCAGTTTGAGCGGCGTGAGCTGATAGATCGCATGTGTGCTGTCATGTCTCATCGTGGTCCCGATGATCAGGGCAGTATGGTCGATAATCTCGTGGCGCTTGGAATGCGTCGGCTCTCGATCATCGATTTAGCTGGCGGCCATCAGCCCATGAGTAGCAATAGTGGAAAGCTCACTATCGTTTTCAATGGTGAGATCTACAACTACCGGGAACTTAGACAAGATCTCCAAGGTACCGGTTATCAGTTCCGCACTCAGTCCGATACTGAATCCATCCTCCTCGCTTACGAAGAGTATGGAGATGCGTGCGTCGATCGGCTGCGTGGAATGTTTGCCTTCGCTCTGTGGAACGCAACCGATCAGAAGCTACTGCTTGCCCGTGACCGAGTGGGCGAGAAGCCCCTGTACTACTCAGTCACTAAGTCCGGAACATTCGTCTTTGGTTCAGAACTAAAGTGTCTGCTTCAGCATCCGGACGTTTCAAGGGAGATTAACCCCCTGGCGGTAGATGCTTATCTTACTTTTGGCTACATTCCTGAGCCGCTAAGTATATTTAAGGAAATCAAGAAGCTTCCGCCCGGTCATCGACTCATAGTGTCAGATGGAAAAATTAGTTGTGAACAATATTGGGATTTTCCGCACGGATTGACCTCGGAGCTAAGCGAGAGCGATTACATACACGAACTGCGTTGGCGCCTTCAAGAAGCAGTGAGGATGCGTCTTGTTTCAGACGTGCCTTTAGGTGCCTTTCTCTCTGGCGGAGTGGACTCGAGCACCATAGTCGCCTTGATGGCCAGAGAGATGGCTGAGCCAGTGAAGACCTTCTCCATCGGCTTTAAGGAAGATAGTTTCGACGAATTGAAGTACGCCCGAATCGTGGCAAAGCGATTCGGCACTGACCACCATGAATTCATAGTGACACCCGATGTCTGCGGAATCATAGATAAACTCATAGGTCATTTTGATGAACCCTTCGCAGATCAATCAATGATCCCGACCTACTATGTGTCCAAGCTGGCACGGGAGCACGTGACGGTCGTATTGTCGGGAGACGGGGGCGACGAGTTGTTTGCGGGATATACTCGCTATGCGGTGGATCTAAGTCGGCAACGTTTCGAGCGCCTGCCACGTTTTTTCCGCAATACCGTCATGAGGTCGCTTAGCGAACACATGCCTCACGGCGCTCGGGGTAGAAATTATCTTTATAACGTTTCCCTGGATCCAATTGAGAGGTACATTGATAACATCTCGGTGTTCAATGCTCTCAACAGAGCCTCGTTATACTCGGATGAATTTGTTGAGGAGCTTGCAAATACCCAACCTGCGACCGCCATGTACCGTGCCTATGCTCAATCTGTGGCGACAGGCGATCAGATCGATCGGCTTCTCTACCTAGACTCGAAGACCTATCTTCCGGGCGACATTTTGACCAAGGTGGATAGAATGAGCATGGCTGTATCACTGGAGGCGCGTGTACCTCTTCTCGACCATGAGCTCATCGAATTTGTTGGGCGCATGCCATCATCACTTAAGATGAAGGGTAATCAAGCAAAGTATATCTTCAAACAAGCAATCAAAGGGATTGTGCCCGATGAACTCTTGAACCGGCCGAAGCAGGGATTCGGCGTTCCAATCAACGTTTGGATCAACGACCAACTTAGGGGGCGAATTCACGACACCCTTCGAGATTCTGTTACTAGACACAGGGGTTATCTTCGTGGTGACTACATTGACGTTTTGCTTGATGAGCACGAACGTGGAAGGCGTGATCATGCTCCTGCTCTATGGACACTTTTGATTTTGGAGTTGTGGTTTCGAACGTTCGTCGACGGTGTTCGGCCGCCTTCGCCATCAAATAGGGAATTGATTAGGGCTTAGCAGGATTGAGACGCAACGTACTCCAACTTATCGGCACTTTTCATCACGTGGGCTCTGAACGTCAAGGAATTCAACTGACCCACCTGTTGCAGTCGATTAATCGATACAAAAGCACGCCTAGCCTCCCTCTCACCCCAGGGATCTGTACCACTTGTGCAGACAGCATGTGGTTTCGAGCAGATGAAGAACTCGTTACGCAAGGGAATCCGTAACTTCGTGTTTAGCAAGCTTAAAAAATTGCGCGGTCGAAGTTACGACGAACTGATGGTTCGTGGTCATCAGGCTCTCTCGGCTCTTGGTGAGCGGCATGGTTGGTCGCGTCAGACAAGACTGCCGACGGACAGTTCAATCCGAACTCTGTTCACCTCAACGAACATTTCGCCATCCGACATTCGCAAGACCTTCGCGCCGCCACACACATTTTTCGCCGGAATGAGAAACCGGCCGGCGACGATCGAAGCTTTGAAGAATAGGTGGCCTAAATCAGCCGAGTCGATCATCCGCAGGGCTGACCAAATCCGGGCAGGTAAATTCGATCTATTAGGCTACAAGTCATTATGGTTTGGTGATCCTATCGATTGGCACTTGGAGCCAGTGGCGGGCCGGCGCGCACCTCTGATCCATTGGAGCCGGTTCAATGAACTCGATGCGACCTCGTTCGGCGATCAGAAGATTGTTCGAGAGTTGGGGCGGCACCAGTACTACATTTGCCTTGGACAGGCGTACTGGCTGACAGGTCATGAGCGATATGCATCGACTTTTGTTAGCCATCTTGAGTCGTGGATGGATCAGAACCCACCCAAGATCGGAACGCATTGGGGCAGCAGCCTTGAAATCGCATTTCGCTCAATTTCATGGCTGTGGAGTTTTTATTTCTTCAACGAGTCCGCGGCATTTAGCGACGCAGTGTTTAATAAAGCTCTGAGTTTCCTATATTTGAATGCGCGACATCTCGAGACGTACCTATCGACGTATTTCAGTCCCAATACCCATTTGACGGGGGAGGCTTTAGGTCTGCTCTACATAGGAACCGTGCTGCCACAGTTTCGAGAAGCTTCACGTTGGAGACTCACAGGAGAGCAAATCCTCCTTGAGCAACTGCCAATTCACATTCGGCCTGACGGCGTCTACTTTGAGCAATCCAGTTATTACCATCGTTATACGGCAGACATCTACACACACTTCTTAATACTTGAGGAAAATAGCGGTAACGAAGCATCGCCTGAAGTTCGCTCCAAAATTGAGCTTCTTATGGAACACCTTATGTACATCACTCGGCCTGATGGAACCACTCCGATTTTCGGTGACGATGATGGTGGACGTTTGATGTTCTTCGATTCCAGTCAAGCGAATGATTTTCGTGCCGTACTTTCAAACGGCGCGCTTATGTTCGGTCGTTCGGATTTTAAGTTCGTAGCAGGAGCAATCAAAGAAGACACCCTGTGGTTGCTTGGAGCTGACGCACTGAGAGAGTTCGAACAGTTGCCCCCCAAAGAGCCTGCCAAGAGATCGGTAGGTTTTGTGGACAGCGGTTACTACGTCATGCGCGACGACTGGACGCCGAGGGGGAATTACCTGCTATTCGATAGCGGCTTGCATGGAGGGTCAAGCTGTGGTCATGCACACGCCGATTCATTATCAATCGACGTAGCAGCGAAGGGACGCACGTTGTTGGTGGATCCTGGAACGTATACGTATACGGGTTCAGCCGAATTGCGTGATTGGTTTCGGAGTTCTATGGCGCATAACACGGTAACTATCGACGGCAAGTCTTCGTCGGTTCCTTCCGATCCGTTCGCCTGGTCGTCTGTAGCGCGTAGCAGATGTTTGAAGTGGATAAGCCGAGATCGATTTGACTTCATAAGTGGGACCCACGACGGATACTCCCGCCTGCCCGACCCTGTATCACACGTACGGAGCATTTTGTTTTTCAAAGGCGATTATTGGATTATTCGAGATCAAATCTCAGCAAATCACCAGCATCACGCTCAGCTTTGGCTGCATTTTGCGCCGGATGTTCTCGTCAACATCGCTCCTGATAACGCTCAGGATTGTAGAATCAGTGAAAAGGGCCTGGATGTTCAGGTGTTTGCGGTCAGCGGGTCTTGGACTGCGGAAAAAGCCTGGGTTTCTAACTGTTATGGATCGAAGGAGGAGGCTCCGTGCTTTGTGTTTTCCACAGGTGCGCAGGAAGTGGTAACGTTCCTCCTACCGCAGGGCGACGGCGCTGCCTCAAGAACTACTGTACGCGAGATCGAAGCCATTGGTGGCACGGCCTATGAAGTGACGCATGCCGCTGGTATTGATGTAGTGATGCTGAAGGACATGAGGTCTGCTCAGGTTGAAACAGCACGATTCGGTTCGGATTTTCAGTGGACGTGGGCAAGGTTTTCGGAGGCCGACGAAGGTTCACCAACAGAGTTGGTGCTAATATCAGGGACGACGTTACATATTCAGGGGAAACGGGTTCTTTGTACCAGGACGCCACTTGAATATTTAGTAGCCCGAAGGGTTGAAGATCAATTCACGGTTGAAAGCGATCACGGGCTCATGGACTTACGATTACCAGTCACCGACTTTGCGACTGCGTTTGAACGGTTGAGTGACACGAGGTTTAGTAATCAATAATGTGCGGCATTAATGGCATAGCTTTGTCATCGCGCTCTAATCGACTTGTCGAGAGAAAGTTACTCGAAAGGATGCGCGATGTGATTACGCATCGTGGTCCGGATGACGAAGGTTCATTCATCGATGGTCCAATTGGCTTGGGCCACCGACGCCTCAGCATTGTGGACGTCGCCGCCGGTCATCAACCGATGACTAATGAGGACCGTTCTCTTCATATCTGTTACAACGGCGAAATCTACAATCATGCCGACTATCGGCATGAGCTTGAATCACGAGGTCACGTTTACCAGACACACTGCGATACGGAAACAATCCTGCATCTGTACGAAGAGCACGGAGAAGGGTGCGTTGAGTTTTTACGGGGCATGTTTGCCTTCGGACTTTGGGATGCGAAGCGCAAACGACTGTTGCTCGCGCGTGATCGCCTTGGAGTGAAACCGCTTTACTATGCCCATACGGAGGATGGCTCTCTATACTTTGCTTCGGAAATCAAGTCAATCCTTGCTGCCTGGAACCGTACACCCGAATTAAACCTCTCAGTGCTCCCCGATTATCTCGCGAACCATGCACCTTCGGGAGTTCAGACAATGTTTCGCGGGGTCAACCGGTTGCTGCCCGGTCACACGCTTGTATGGGAAGACGGCACGATACAAATTAGAAAATATTGGGACCTACATTTTTCGACCTCAGAAGCGGATAACAGGAGCGAGGAGAGCTACGTCGACGAGTGGCGCGAACTCTTTATTACCTCAGTGAGGCTACGCTTGATGTCGGACGTTCCTCTCGGAATGTTTTTGTCGGGAGGAATCGACTCTTCTGCTATTGCCGCGGTGATGAGCCGGCTGGTGGACTCCCCGATCAAGACATTTAGCGTCGCGTTCAAAGAGCGTGAAGCAAATGAACTTGAATATGCACGGATTGTAGCCAACGCGTTCAGGACCGAACACCACGAAATAGTGGTTACACCTGATGAGTTCTTTGATGCGTTGCCAAAACTGATCTGGCATGAGGACGAGCCTATCGCGCACCTGGCCAGCATCCCGCTCTATTTCGTCTCGACGCTCGCCGCGAAGCACGTCAAGGTTGTGCTAACTGGCGAAGGAAGTGACGAAATGTTGGCCGGGTATGCCCGATACCGCAAGACTGTATACAACCTCGCGTTAGGTGCTCGATATCAGAAGCTTCTGCCACAAGCACTCAGACGTCAGATTCTCAATGGTTTGGAGCAGATGTCAGCAGCGTCCAAAGTGGGACAAAAACTGTCACGGACTTTTCTGGCACTCGATGCTGACATCGAGAATCTCTATTTCGACAACTTTTCCGTTTTTACACGTAGGCAGCAGCTGGGGTTGTTTACGGATTCTGCCCTCGAGCAGATTGGTTACTTTGATCCTTACTCGAGTGTAAAACAGTACCTCGACGAAACCGATGCGTCATCGGTACTTAATCAGCTGCTGTACGTCGACACAAAGACTTACCTCCAAGAGCTGTTGATGAAGCAAGACCAGATGAGCATGGCAGCCTCAATCGAGAGCAGAGTCCCGTTTCTGGATCATAAGCTCGTCGAATTTACTGCGAGGTTGCCTGAACGATTGAAGTTACGTGGTTGGACGACCAAGTACATCTTGCGTCAGGCGATGTCCGGGATTTTGCCGGAGACTATATTGAAACGGCCGAAGATGGGTTTCCCGGTTCCGATCGCAGAATGGTTTAGAGGAACACATCGCGCACTGATCGACGAATACGTTCTGAGTGATAGAGCAGCAGAGCGTGGTCTTTTTAATCAAGATGCGATACGCCGCATCGTCAACGAACACCAGAACCGAGTTAGAAATCATTCTGACAGGCTTTGGGCACTGCTCAACCTCGAAATGTGGCTCCGACAATTTATCGATGGAGAAGCGATTCGACCTGCTCCGTCGCAGGTAATATTACAGGCGAAGCCATTTGAACCCGGGGTTCCAATTGCCGGTGTTGAAGCAAGGGTGTGAACCGTTGAATGTCTTAGTTCTCGACGGTAACGAAAATTTGGCAGTCGCCAGTGTCAGATCATTTGGGCGTGCTGGACATTCGGTACGGGTTGGTGCTTCTACTTCCTGGTCCAAGGCAGGCTGGTCGCGCTTTTTGTTCAGGTAGTTCCTGGGAGTATTGATGAGCACATTATCCGAAATCCAAAACACACCAATTGACTCCCGAAGACTTCAAGTAGAGTTGAACGCGGATCTGTTATATGGTCGGGACATTATCTGTTTCAGTCATGACTGGACAGGCGACCCACTTTCGAAAAATCACCTCATGCGTTTGCTTGCGCGGCACAACCGTATTCTGTGGGTAAATTCAATCGGATATCGGGCGCCCACGGTCTCGAAAGCTGACGCCAGCCGTGCGATAAAGAAGCTCGTTGCGGCGACAGCCCCTATCAAAGAAGTAGAACCAAACATCTTCGTACTTAGTCCCTTGGCGATTCCCGCATACGGTTCCCCCAGCCTTCGGCGTGCCAATCGTCACTTATTGAAGTTTCAGGTACGACGGGCAATGCGGAAACTTAAGTTTCAACGGGCTATCAATTGGATTTTCAATCCCCCAGCTGCGGTTATTGCACGGACACTTGGCGAAGACAAACTCATTTATCATTGTGTCGATGAATACAGCGCATTTTCAGGAGTGTCGGCCGAGTCCATGTTGGAATTTGAGGATCAACTATTGAAAACCGCTGATCTAGTGATCGTTAGTTCGGAACGGCTCTTGCACACTCGCAGAAAGATTCACCCCGAAATCGTGTTGGTACGACATGGCGTTGACCATACTCACTTTCGAAAGGCGCTTGATGCAGAAACCGTTGTTCCCGAAAGCATTGCGAACTTGCCGAAACCCGTAATTGGCTTCTTCGGATTGATTGCGGACTGGGTCGACATCGATCTGATGGCGGAAGTGGCCAAATATTTCAGCACTGGATCATTGGTAGTTATCGGTAAAGCCACAACGGATATTTCGGTGCTCGAAAAGCTTCCAAACGTGCACCTCCTGGGACGGCGTCCATACGAAGAGTTGCCGGCGTACTGTAAAGGGTTCGACGTTGCGTTAATGCCATTTCGAGTCAATGAACTCACGCTTAACGCAAATCCTCTTAAAGTTCGTGAGTACCTTGCCGCCGGCTTACCAGTTGTGTCATCTCCGATCCCGGAAGTTGAGGTTCTGGGACTTTGCCGGATAGCTGATGGCCCCGAACAGACAATAAGAGAAGTAGAAGCAGCTCTCGCCGATCCTGGACCAAGCGCTGCTCGTAGCGACGCGATTAGAAGTGAGAGTTGGGAAGCGCGGTTAGACGAAATCCGAGAACACTTGAGACAGAGCGAACTTGGTAAAAGGTAAGAGACGAATCGTATGAAGCAGGTTTTAAGAGAAGGATTGAAGAAGATCGTGGTGACGGACGTTCCTGACCCGCAAGTGATACCACATCACGTATTGATTCGTCCCCGGTTCTCACTCATCAGTGCCGGTACGGAAACCGCTGACATCCATCAAGACGGTGTTCTTAAGGAAGTTGCTGACGATCCATCGCACCTGCGAAAAGTTTGGGAAGTGATGAAAGTAGCCGGGCCAACGAAAACTGTTTCCGAGGTCCGCGCAAAATTTAATGAATACGCGGTGCTGGGTTATTCGGGCGCCGGTGTTGTTGTCGAAAAACATGAAACCGTTCGCGACATCGAGGTTGGTGATCGGGTGGCATATGGTGGTGAAGGTACAGGCCACGCAGAAACAGTAATTGCCGGCAGAAACTTGATCGTAAAGATACCAGACGAAGTTCCATTCGAACATGCTTGCTTCACGACTCTGGGTAGCATCGCAATGAATGCCGTACGTATTGGGAGTATTGCGGTCGGCGATGTCGTCGCAGTAATCGGACTCGGACTTATAGGTCAACTCGTTTCTCAGTTGGTCCGCGCTCAGGGTGGTGTCGTCGTTGCAATCGACATGAAGGCTGATCGAGTCGAGCTTGCGAGACAGGGTGGTGCGGATTTCGGTTTACAAGGCGGGTCATCCGTGACCGAAGAAGTTTTGGCGCTAACTGATGGACGAGGGGCGGACTGCGTAATCGTTGCCGCTGCTGCAAAAACTGCCGCACCAGTTCAGCAAGGAATAAAGATTTGTCGGGACCGCGGAAGGTTAGTGATCGTTGGGGCGATGCCGTTGGATTTGCCCCGCGATCAGATGTATGTGAAAGAACTTCAGTTATTCATGGCACGCGCTTATGGACCAGGCAGTTATGACCCCCTCTACGAAAAGCAGGGGCGAGATTATCCGTTTGCATACGTTCGCTGGACTGAAAACCGAAATATGGGCGAATTCCTACGCCTGATTGCTCGTAGTCAAGTGCGAATTGAGTCGCTGATCTCCCATCGCTTTGAACTTGACCACGCCGCCGAGGCATACCAGACGATCATGGATCCGTCGGTAAATAGTCTGGGAGTGCTACTTCGTTATCATGCAGCAAGCGAAGCCCGCGACAACTACAAGCCCGAGCGCCGGTTAATGGTTCGAGAGGCGGCACCGAAAAATGGAGATCTGCGTATTGGGTTGATCGGAGCAGGTAATCTCGCAAAGTGGGAACATCTGCCTAATATTAAAAAGATTTCTGGCGTTAAGCTTCATGCGGTGCACTCTTCGAATGGAGCGCGCGGAAAGAGTTACGCCGAACGCTTCGGGGCTTCATATTCCACCTCTTCTTACGATGAGATCTTGAGTGACCCGGACGTAGACATTGTCCTGATCGCAACACGACATCAGTATCACTTCGATCAGGCTTACGCGGCATTGGCAGCTGGCAAGCACGTTTTTATAGAGAAGCCGATGGCTCTTACCGAAACCGAATGTGTTCGGCTGTGTAAGAAAGTTGAAGATACCGGACTGTTTTTTACTGTTGGTTTCAACCGACGATTCTCACCCTACTACCTCGAACAGAAAAAAATCGTGCAACAGCGCGTAGGGCCCGCAGTAGTTAGCTGTCGCATGAACTCCCCGGGTTTATCGGGCTCTTTCTGGGCGGCGGATCCGATGCACGGCGGTGCCGTAGTCGGCGAAGCGTGTCACTTCATTGACCTGATGTATTGGATGCTTGAGTCAGAGCCTGTTAAAGTCAGCGCGTATAGTCTTCCAACTGACAGACAAGATCCCATCGGTCAAAACAATGTAGCGGCCGTTTTTAATTTCCATGACGGTTCAGTTGCTAGTCTTATTTACTGCACGGTTGGGACTAAAACGTCTCAAGGTGAGCGGCTGGAGATCTTTGCACCCGGTGTTGCCGTGACAAACGAGAACTTCAAAGAGTTGACAATCAAAGGCAATTCGCAAAAGGTCAAGTCTCAGCGTTGGCCTGACAAAGGTTATGCGGCTCAAATGGCCGCATTTGTAGGAGACATTCGGGCTGGCAAACAGCCAGAGGTCACTGTGCGAGACGGTGCTCGAGCCACTATTGTCTGTGTTCGGCTACTAGAGTCCGCGCGCACCCGCCAACCTTTGACGATCGATCTGGACGCTGTGCTCGGCTGATTTGGACATATGCATGCCGTACAAGATCGTTTTGAATTCGTCTTGAGGGAGCCGCCCTGCGCGCCAGACTCTTAAAGATCGCGTTCGTAATTTTAGTGATCTGGTCGTTCCTGGCGTGGGCTGCGAGTCGTTGGTTGATGGTGCGCGCGGAGCTCGGGCACGCCGACGCGATCGTCGTTCTCAGTGGCTCGACTGTCTACCGCGAACGCGCACGACGTGCCGCTCAGTTGTATGCTGAAGGACGTGCGCCGTTGATTCTTTTGACCAACGACACGACTCCGGGTGGTTGGTCGACGAAGCTCCAAAAGAATCCTCAATTCGTGGAACGCGCGAAAGAAGAGCTCTTGAACGGCGGTGTTCCTGAAAGCAGCATACTCGTGGCGCCAGAGCCGGTATCCAGCACTTACGACGAGGCGCGCGCAGTCCGGCAGTTCGTCAGCGAAAGAAAGATTCAATCTGTCCTACTCGTTACCTCAGCCTTCCATTCAAGAAGAACTCTTTGGACATTCAGGAAGGTGTTGGCGGACACGGGCGTCAGGATTGGGTTGGAGTACAGCAGCGTGCCCGGTACGGCTGCGTCACTTTTTTGGTGGCTCTCACCGGAAGGATGGCGAGATGTTGCCGGTGAGTACGTGAAGATTTTTTATTACTGGCTGAAGGTTTAGGTGGAATTTATTGGCCTTTAATGATATCTCTTTAATCGCTGGGTCCCGTAAGGCAAACCATAGGTGCAAAATCTTTTCTCCAAACGTCGCTGGATGATCAGGCTCGCAACCGCAGCCTTTTTCCTCACTGCCTCGTTGGCGCTGAGCACCGAAGCTCGAGCCGACAACGTGATATTGACGACCGGCACCGTCTCGGTTCAGGTACCTCCGGGTCAAACGTCGATCTCATTTAGCGGTCCGCAGGGTTTCAATCTGAATTACTTCAACTCGGAGTACTCTGGTCCGCTTAGCACGTCGTTCGGTTTTCAAAACATCACGCAGGGTTTCGGCGGGATATCGCTGAATGGGCTCTCGGCTTCGTTTTTCACCGGTTCGCTTTCGTTTACGAATTTAACGGTGAGCGGCACCGTCACCGGTTACGCGACGCTGAACGATGTGGGTAACAATAATCCCCTCTTTACGGTGACGTTTTCCGGATCGGGAGTGCTGGTTAGTACCTCCACCGTTCGCAGTTTCACAGTAACTTCTATCCCCGAACCCGCATCGTTGCTGCTGTTGATGAGCAGCTTCGGAGCCGGCATCGCGTTCTGGAAGCGCCGCAACCCTCAGAGCTAAACTTCGAAATCCCGATCTTCAAGGGCGTTATTGTAGGGCTGCCCCTACAGTAGTTTCGATCGTGAGTGATGGGTATTTGCATTAGGACGGTAACGCAGGCAAGCTGGCCTTGCCACCGAAGATGACACAACCTCCCGAGCACCCAGTGACTGTCAGCGTGATAATTCCTGCATACAATGCAGCGAAGTACATCGGTGAAGCTCTTCGTTCAGTAGCAAACCAGACTTTTACCTCCCACGAAGTGATCGTAATCAATGATGGCTCGCCGGATACGGAAGAACTCGAAACTCAACTTAAGGATTACCCCGCGAATCTGTCTTACTTGAAACAAGAGAATCGAGGTGCGGCCGCAGCTCGGAATGCGGGTCTTCGGGTTGCATCGGGTGAATTCGTCGCCTTCTTAGACGCTGACGATGTGTGGTTGCCGAACTTTCTCGAGAACCAGATGGAGTTTCTGAAAAAGAGCCAGGCGGATGCTGTGTATGCGGATGCGCTTAGTTTCGGGCAATCTCCGTTAGCGGGCCGAACTTTTATGGAAGTTCAACCCTCTCATGGCGAGGTGACGCCTGAGAATTTGCTCGAATTCAAGGTTACGGTCATTACATCGACGGTGCTTGTCCGAAGAGCGGCAGTAGTTGATGTTGGACTTTTTGATGAAACGATCAGGCGTGGTCACGACTTTGATCTCTGGTTCCGCCTGGTAAAACGTGGCTATCGATTTGCCTATCACCGCCAAGTGCTCGCGCGTCGCAGAATCCTGGACGACAGTCTTTCCGGAAACGAGATTAGTCAGCTCGAGCGAACGCTTTCAGTTTTTGATGCGATAAAAACTCGTGGCGAGTTAACAGCCAGCGAGAGTGAGGCAATTCGAATCAGCAGGGACAGGACGGTAGCCCGGCTAGCCATTGAAAGAGGTAAGGAGAAGCTGTCGGGCAGGGACTTTGCGGCGGCCAGCAGGTACTTTGAAGAGGCGCGAAGGTTCGAGAAGAGTTGGAAGCTAACTGCCGTTTGTGCTCTTCTGAGATTCGCGCCCGAACTCTTTTGGCGTATTTATGAGAAGTCACCCGGGTCAGCCGCAGTTCGATCGCGAAAATAGTTCAGCCTAGCGCCCCCGATATCAAGCTGGAGTGAGACTATTCTTGGTAATCTCAGTACTTTTGGAGTGAGCAGTGTTAACAACGGCAACGTCTTCTGATGGCTAAAGCTCAGACTATCGCATTCGAGACCAAGGCACGTATCAAGCGCCGGATAAAGAAATGGGCGGAATCTGCGGGTTACAACGTAGAGCATGCCCGAACGCGTGACGTGCAACTCATGAATCAGCGCACTGTATTGGCACTGTTGCATGAGCGGCTTCATCAAGTTGGAAACAACTTCTTTTTTGTTCAGATTGGCGCGAATGATGGAGTGAGTTTTGATTGGTTGTACGATTTCGTAACGGCAAATCGGTTGCGCGGAGTCGTTGTTGAACCGTTGCAGGATTTCTTTGCCGCGTTATGTGATAACTATCGAGCTTACCCCGAAGTGACGCCGGTCAACGTTGCTATCCACCGGACTGAACGTGAAATAGAAATTTACAGAGTCGATCCAACGAAGAGTGAGCATTTACCGGAATGGACCAGAGGAATTGCTTCGGTCGATCCAGCTCATCACTTAAGGAGCGGTACCGACTCGCAGTACATGACTACGGAGCACGTTCGCTGTATTACACTGACTGAGCTTTTTCAGCAGCACAACATTTCACACGTTGATTATTTTCAGATAGATGTTGAAGGCTACGATACCGAAATAATCAAGATGATCGATTTCAAAAGTATCAAACCCTCAATAATCAGGTTCGAGCATCAACTTGAGTCTGGGGGAATAAGCGAAGAGAACTTCAAAACCTGTTCCAGTCTTCTCATTGCCGAGGGCTATTACCTTCTTATGGATCGTTATGACGCCGTGGCATATCAACCGTTTTGGTGATAAGTCGCAGATTTACATAGTGGACGATTGATCGGATGTTGCTTTTTTCCTTAGCTAACAAAATTAGAACTATTGATATACCTCGAAGTCTTCATTCCTTAGGTACGAACCTGTTACTTCTTCCACTGAATATATTGGGCAGTATTCTCATCGCTCGAAGTATCGGCCCAGGTGAGAAAGGGAACCTTGATCTAATCGTAGCGACCTCCACTCTGCTGGTCATGGTGCTTAGTCTTTCAATCCAGGCAGGTGCAACGTTCGTAGTCGCACGGGGAGGCGTTAATATGCGACTCCTCGCCTATAAACTCCTAATTTTTGCAGTGCTTCAGGGACTCACCGCCAGCGGTTTTTTGGCCGTGTTACGCCATCTAGGCCGCTCCTCTCTACTGATTCCGAAGACGAGTGGTAACTGGGTGATCCTCGCGGTCGGGTCTTATGTATGCTTCGAGATGTTAGGTAATTACTTACGCGCCATGCTGAACGGAAAACAGCAGATCGTGAAAGTGAACAACGCGGAATTGCTCGGTCGTATCTCCCAGGTACTTCTTGTTTTTGTCATGGCTGGAGCACTCTATTTCACGGGCCGCAAGTTGTTTGTGGCTGCATTGTTTGGTTTGAGTATATGCGTCACCATTCTGATCGACTCGTTATTGATTAAAAGTCTTTTTCCTTATCTTCGTGAAGCGACCGGAACGAGTTCACTGGCGCCGCTGATAGCCTTCGCCGTACCGTCGTATTTTGCAAATCTCACGCAGTTCTTAAATTACCGCCTCGATGTTTTCGTCGTTGGATACTACGCCGGCTCTGCTCCACTTGGACGATATACGTTGGCGGTTTCGTTAGCGCAATTGTTGTGGCTGCTCTCAAACGCTGCCGCCTCAGTGTTACTCCCAAAGATTGCCGCGGATAACAGTGCTGAGAATGTAATGCATACGGCGCGGGTGACTCGATTGTCACTGTTAGCAAGTCTGGTGTCCGGGCTTGCTCTTGCCGCTTTTGCCAGCCTCGCTTTGCCGGCAGTGTATGGAGAAGCATTCCGGCCGAGTGTGGCTGCTTTGTTGTACCTGTTGCCTGGAATCGTTGCATTCAGCGTCGCCAATGTGTTGGCTGCATATTTAGCAGGTGCAGGCAAGCCTAAGCTCAATCTATTGGTGTCTGCCACTTCTCTGGTGTTTACGGTAACTCTGGATCTGATTCTAATTCCGCGTATGGGCATTATTGGCGCGGCTCTAGCCAGTACGATTTCATATTCCTGGGCGGCGTTTTTAATTACATGGTTATTTGTGAGAGAAACCAATTTCTCCGTTCGAGAGTTGTTGTTTCCCACAATGCAGGATATCCGGTTGCTTAGTTCGGTTGCCGAGCCGTTTCTGAGACACGTGCGTCCACAACAAGCGGGTTGATATGAAACGAAAGGTGCTCATCGTTGCGTACTGGTATCCGAGTGATGCCTCGCCGCTTCACGGCGTCTTCGTAGAAGAACAAGCACGTGCGCTTGCTTCTGTACATGATGTCGCAGTGATAGTTCCCGGGTTAGCGGCCTGGAGAAACGTGGGTCGATCCAATTCCCCTGACCGGTCGACACAGCAAGTTCGAAACGGATTGCCTGTAGTTTATGAGTTTGCTTTGCCTGCTATTCCGCACGGGCCAGAGTCGGGTGTTTACTCCGCTTTCACACGAGCAACAGAGAAGGGATTTGCACGGCTGTTACGAACATGGGGAAAACCAGACATCATTCATGCTCATGTAGTCCTACCCGCCGGTTGGACAGCGGTACAATTGGCCAAACAGCAAAGTCTTCCGATGGTTCTAACAGAGCATTCTGGTCCGTTTTCCATGCATCTCGGTACGAAACTTTCCTGCGACCTTGCGCGCAAAACTTTGCGACAAGCCGATCGAATAATCGCCGTCGGTCCTTCGCTGAAGGAGCAGATTCTGGATTTCGAACCAGGACTGGAGATCGACGTCTTTGGAAATCTGGTGCAGACCGAATTCTTTACACCTTCTCAAAATGGACGGCCTGCGAATCCTTCGTTTCGCTTTTTATTTGTCGGACACCTGGCAGAGCAAAAAGGAGTAAAGTACCTGCTTGAAGCTGCGGCACTGCTAGGGCGCGAGGGTTTTACTGATTTCGAGGTCGTACTCGGCGGCGAGGGTGTGCAGCGCAAGAATCTGGAAAGCTTGTCCCAGAAATTGGGACTTCAAAATCGTTGTCGCTTCCTGGGCGCTCTGTCGCGCGAGGAGGTGCGACAGTGGATGCGACAGTCGGATGTTTTCGTTCTTCCCAGTATTCATGAAACTTTTGGTATCGTGTTGGGCGAGGCAATGGCCTGCGGAAAGCCGGTGATCTCGACGCGCTGTGGTGGTCCTGAGTTCGTCGTGAATGACGAGGTTGGACGTTTAGTCGACCCCGCAAACCCGGCGCAGCTTGCGGAAGTGATGGCGAAGTTTTTGAAAGGCGATATTCGACTCGATCAGAAAACTGTCCGTGCATCAGTCGAATCTCGATTCGGACCATCTGCTTTCGTGAAGGGCATGACTCGTATTTATGACGAAGTGATCGAATCAAAGACTTGAAACTATGTGTGGCATCGTAGGATTTCTCGGAAACGCATCGCGCGAACAAGCGATTGAGATTGTTCAGCGCATGAGTGCTTGCATTGTTCATCGTGGCCCGGACGACGAAGGACACTGGGGAGAAGACGGGTTTGCGTTCGGGATGCGTCGGCTCAGCATTATCGATCTCGAGGGTGGTCACCAGCCGATGTGGGAAAAACGCGGGCTGGGAGTAGTTTTTAACGGCGAGATCTACAACTACAGAGAAATTCAAAAACGGCTCACTGAAAGCGGTTACCAGCTTGAAACCCACGCCGATACGGAGTGCGTCCTCGCAACACTTGCTGAATCTGGACCTGATGCGGTTCACGAGTGGAACGGAATGTTTGCAGTCGCTGCGTGGAATCCGCGTACGCGGCAGTTAATCCTCATTCGCGATCGTCTCGGAAAAAAGCCGCTTTATTACTACTGGGACGGCAAGAATCTGCTTTTTGCTTCTGAAATCAAGGCGCTGCTTGCCTCGGGAGTGGTCGAACGCCGGCTCAATCGCCAAGCGGTTTGGGATTACCTCTCGTTCCGGTACGTGCCTGGTCCGGAGTCGATTTGGGAAGGAATCCGCAAACTGCCGCCTGGGCACATTCTCGAATTCAAAGCCGGCGGTTCTCCAAAAGAGCGAGCTTACTGGCAGACGAACGTTGAATTTGTAGCGAATGGAAACGAAGCGAAAAGTGAGCTTCAGCTTGAAAAAGAGTTTACGGATCTGTTCCTCGACGCAGTTCAGCTTCGACTCGTCGCGTCAGATGTGCCCGTCGGCGTTTTGTTGAGTGGTGGGCTCGATTCGAGTGCCGTCGCGGCCGCCGCAGTCGAGATGGGCCATCGAAACTTTCATACCTTCTCAGTCGGTTTCGACACGGGCGGTTATTACTCCGAACTTCCATACGCGCGGCAAGTGGCCGATTACGTCGGCGCGATCTATCACGAGGTGGTAATCGATCGACAAGGGTTCCTCGACCTGCTGCCCGGAGTCGTTTATCACAACGACGAGCCCATGGCCGATCTGGCAGCGGTCCCGCTACTCGCGGTGAGTCAGTTAGCACGAAAGAACGTCAAGGTCGTGCTTGCCGGTGAAGGCAGCGACGAGATCTTTGCCGGGTATGAGTTGAACGAGAGTGAGCGGCACTGGCAAATCGCGCGGATGTTGCAAACCGTGCCGCGTCCGCTGCTGAAAGCGGCCGGCGGTGTTTCGACAATACTCGGGCCCGCCTACAACAAACGCATACAAAAGATCGCCGATATTCCGGTTTCCAGATGGAATAAAACCGATCGCCCGCACATCACGCGTTATTTCAGACAACAAGAGAAGCAGGAATTGTGGCCGGGCCATGACTATCCCGACTCGGAAGATCTGTTGGGAAGAATGTATGGAAACACGAGTTCAATGGATCCACTGGAGCAGTTGCTGACTGTCTATCAACAATCGTGGCTGGTTGAAGATCTGCTGATGAAGGCGGATAAGATGAGCATGGCGACGTCGGTTGAACTGCGGACTCCGTTTCTCGACTACCGGCTGGTTGAATGGGCCAATCGTCAACCAAAGAAGATTAAAGTTAAGCGTACGGGCTTACTGAATTACGAAACCAAGAATGTCCTGCGCAGGTTTTGTGCTTCGCGATTGCCAAAAGAAATACTGACTCGGCCGAAGCGTGGGTTTCCGGTTCCGGTCAATTCATGGCTTCAGGACGGATTGAATGATTGGGCTCGTGATGTTCTGCTTGGTTCGTCCAGCCGCTCCGCGAAGGCATTCTCAAAAGAGTTTGTTTCGGAACGATTATCAGCAGCTAAGAACGGCGACAAAAAAGCAGCCAGCGATGTGTGGTTGTTGATTGTGCTCGAGCTTTGGTTGAAGAAGTGGGAAGTCGATCTGACGTAACCTAAACTGATATAACATGAATTTAAACAAGGGGTGGAGTAAGCTGTCGTGGCGGGTGTTGAGATTCAAGTTGTCGCTGGAAACCGGACGTTGTCATCCATCAAGTCTGCGAAGACTAAGCGAACGTGGCTAGTTGCATTTGTGCTGCTCTTTGTTGTGGCGATTGCCGCCTGGTTTGTATTCAAATCAAGCTCACCTCGGCTTTCGAATGTAGCCAGTCAAACCCGGGATTTTGCTTCCGACGATCTTGTTACGATTCAAAACGAGTCGGTAGCATTTATCGTTGGCCCCCAACTCAAACTCGGAAGCAAGCTGAATCCCTATCCGTGGTTCGACAGGACTGAACTATCTTCCGGAAAAAAACACGCCAGTGAGTTTCCTGTGATTCCACCACGCGAGCTAACCGGTAAGCTCACGCTTACACGGGGCGACCGCACAGTTGTTGGAGACGGAACGAAGTTTCTCACGGAGATAGATCCCAAGGGACAAGCGCCCTTTTTTAACGGCTGGCTTCGTGTGCTTGGACCCGACGGCAAGACATACAGAGAGGCACAGGTTCAGTCGGTTGAAAGCGACACGCAGCTCACGCTCACTAGTCCGTGGAACACTCCATCGCAAAGCGGCGCGTCGTCAGACACGTATCACGAGCACAACGCAAACTGGAACAACGACGTTTACGTCAACGCGAACTATTACGACTTGGCGTTGAGTCTTTACGTGCTGTACTACCGCACGGGCAATGAGGAGTTTCTCACAGCCGCTCGCAAAGTCGCCGATTCCTGGTGGCTCTCGACGCCCATTAACCGCGGGCAAAATCTTAACTTTGAAAAAAGCGGCTACGCACCTCGAAACTCGAGTCTCGGGGGGTTGATGTTGCGCGCCCTGGACGGGCGCCCGGAGATGTGGGGCTGGCTTAACGTGTATACCCGCTACATGTTCGACTTCTGGTTGAAAAAACGCATACGCGATCCGCAACCCTATCTTGGCGTTCGTGACGGCGCGTTTTGCCTATTGTACGCAACGTGGCTTGCGAAGGTGCTTCCGGATTCGATTCCACAAGCAGCGAGTTTGCGCTCGCAGTATCTGGCAGACGTCGAATCGATCTCGACGCAATACTTCGAGAGATTGCAGTTGCCGGACGGTTCCTGGCGCTGGGACGATCCGTACTACACCGATTCCGATGGGGGGACTCTAAAGAACATCATGCAGCCGTTCATGGTGGGGATGTTGCTGCGTGCCCTCGTCGAGGTGCACCGTCTGACGCAGAATCCCAAGGTCAAAGAGAGCGTACAAAATCAGATTGTCCGCGCTTGCAAGCATCTCTATTCCGGCGGACCTTATCGAAACACACAGGCAGGCCTCGGTGATAAGAAATGGCGTTCGTACTGGTACTTCTACCACGGGGGGACGACGGTCAATCCAACTAAGTACGAAAAGGGTGGCGGCAGTCCGGTTACCACGGCTCAAAACTGGGAGATCAAATCCGAACGGCAGCTACTGGCCACCAGTCTGAGCGCCTTTGGTTATGCGTACGTCATCAGCAGGGACGAGACGCTCTTGGCCATGGGTGAGGATCTGTTTGACTCAGCCTTTGGAGACCGGAAGGACGGGATCCGCAACGAAGCTGACGGAACAGCGAAAAACTACAATCAGAACTATAGCTCTGCGCCGCGTTACCTTGTTTGGCGTTTAGAGGGCACACCGCAGACGTTGCAGCTACCCGCAGCGACCGGAACCACGGATAAACAACTCACAGCCGCGGACGCCGTTATCGCGGCTCTTGATCAAGCCCAACACCTGTCAAAAGAAACCGATATCGTTCCTGAATCACTGGACGCACTGCAATCAGCCATTGCGGATGCAAAACGGAAATACACGCTCGAAGCTAAGGGTTTGATTGATCCCAGGGTCGTGAAAGACTTCGACGACGCGCTCGCGCAAACGCGATTCGCTGCGGCGGCACTACGCGCACGGGATCTTCAGACACTTGCGGACAGAATACAATGGACAACCACCCGGCTGGACCGCATTCGCAGGGCACTCCGCCAGTAACGCATCTTCAGCAAAATTACTGACAAAAATTGCGTATTGACAACCATCGGCCCATTCTGTTTAATTGTGTTTACCCGCGAAAGCGGCCTGATCTTTTTAGCTTAGGATTGCACCGATAAAGGCAAACCTGTTGTGAGGCAGGGACGCAAAGCCATGAATCTTGGGACATCCAAGATCGTCAGGCTGCCGAAGGCGATCGAAGAGAAGTGGTCGCGCCCCCGTCCAGAGCCTATCCAGAGCCACACTTATCGGCTGCAATCTGGTGCTACCTTCTTATTCAATCATCTTCAATTTGCTCTAGTTCCGCTAACAGCCTGTCCGTTGGGCGTTCTGCCGTTCTAAACACAATCTATTCTCGCAGTGAAGCACTTGCACTTGCTTTGATAGATGAGTGTGTCTCATGCCATGAGTCCACGCCTTAAATCTCACAATCGAGCAATCACCGAAAAATGGCACCCCCACAGCGATGTGGGTCCGCAAAGTCAGGAGTCTCTCAAGGAAGAGATCGTCCGATTACCGAAGTGGAGTTCTCTATGCTCAACGGACCTAATGGTTCAATTCGCTTAATAAAACAGGTTATAAATTTTCGTTACGTCCTGGTATTGATATTGGTCGTTGCAGTTTCTGTTTCAATACTTCCAAGTGCAAGAGCCGAAGAAACTCCGACCGCTGCTGCGGTCCTGATCTCATTCACCAGTCCGAATGTAGAGCTGATTACTGGTCCACAGATCTCGGTTGCTCCTACCAATCCGTTCCCTTGGTTCGATCAAACTCAAGTTTCTCGTGGCGCCGTTCACGGAGCTGACTTTCCAAAGCTGCCGCCAATGACGCTCACGGGTACTGTGTCCGTAAATTCCGGATCAGCGATCGTAACCGGAGCGGGCACGCGCTTTCTCTCTGAGATCGATCCACTTGGTCCAGCGCCATTCTTCAACGGACGAATGCAGATTCGTGAAGGCACGACGACCACGTATCGACAAGTCCAGGTGCTCTCAATTCAGAGTGACACTCAGCTCACGCTTACCGCGCCTTACGCATTTACATCCCGAACCGGCGCCGAAGCGAACACGTACTATTCCGACGGAGTCGAGAACAACAACGACGTTTACGTTAATTCAAACTACTACGACTTGGCTCTGAGTCTTTACGTTCTCTATTACCGCACCAATGACGCAACTTATTTGACCCAGGCTCGCAAGATTGCCGACTCATGGTGGCTGTCTCCACCGATCAAGGGCGGGACCATGAGAAATTTCGACAACGGTTACTCGCCGCGGAATGCGAGCATCGGCGGATTGATATTGCGAGCTCTCGATGGACGTCCGGAGATGTGGGACTGGATCAACGCCTACACCCGCTACATGTTCGATATTTGGGTCAAAATGCGAATCAACGATCCGCAATTGTATTTGGGTCTAAGAGACGGCAGCTATATGTTGCTATATGCAACCTGGCTTGGAAAGGTTCTGCCCGATTCATTTCCGTTGCAAGCTGGCGGCAGCGTAACCAACGGTGCAACTCTACGTTCGACGTACGTTGCCGATGCAGAGAACGCGGCCATTAATTATTACGGCAGACTGCAGTACACCGATGGATCCTGGCGCTGGGACGACCCCTACGTCATCGATGCTGACGGTGGCAGCTTAAAGGGGATCATGCAGCCGTTCATGGTGGGACTGCTGTTGAATGCACTTGTGGACGTTCATCGTCTGACGACGAATCCCGCCGTCAAGACCAGCGTTGCAAATCAGATCACGAAAGCTTGTCGACACCTCTTCAGCGATGGTCCATATCGAAACTATGCAGTGGACGGATTGCCCGGAAGGCGCTGGCGCTCGTTCTGGTATTTTTATCATGGAGGCACGACCGTAAATCCAACCAAGTATGAGAATGGTGGCGGCAGCGTTGTGAGCACCACTCAGACCTGGGAGGTCAAGTCAGAACGCCAGCTCATCGCGACGACGCTAAGTGCTTACGGCTATGCTTATGCGATCACGGGGGATGCGACCTTTAAGGCCATGGGTGATGAGTTGTTCGAGTCTGCCTTTGGCGATGTGACCGACGGCATTCACGACGAAGCCGACGGCACAGCAAAGAATTACAACCAAAACTATCGTGCGGGTGGACGTTATCTCGTATGGCGTGGCGACGGTTCCGTGCCTACTCCAACGCCAATCCCAACGGCGACACCGACACCGACGCCGACGCCGACTCCCACGGTGACGCCAACTCCGACACCAACGCCAACTCCGACACCAACGCCAACTCCGACACCGACTCCATCACCAACACCTGCGATCACGGTAACGGTAACGAGTCCGGCGACTAACTCAACGTTTGCCGTTGGCACGAACGTGACGCTAAACGCGGCCGCGTCGAAACTGAATGGCGTGATTACCAATGTGACTTTCACCGCCAACTCGCTACCTGTCGGATCGGATAGTGCTTCACCGTACTCCACGCTGTGGACTAACCCGGCGGCCGGGAATTACACGGTGACCGCCACTGCGCAGGACGACAAAGGACAAACTGTCACTTCAGCTCCGATCGTCGTGAAGATCAGCAAGGCTTTGAAATCCGTTAAGAACGGCAGAGGCAGCACGAATTCAATCAGCAGTTCGCTCACCGGCAGTAGTCTGACGACGAATGGACCAATCAGCAATGCGCTTCAGATCGAAAGCCTGATTGATTCTCTCGAACAGGCGTATATCGACTTCGCGTCAGAGCGAAGCATGTTTGATGACGCGGCGGATATCGACAGGTATCTGTACGCCGCCGTGTTCCTCGCTAAATCAAGTGCGGGTTTGTCGAACCAATCGACGCCTACGTCGGGAGTCAAAGACCGGTTGAATAAAATCGACTCCTATCTGGCGTTCTGCGAGGATCTGATGGTTAAAGGAGTCGTATCTAACAAGACTCTGGTTGATGCCAACAAAGTCGCCGCCCGCACTAACATTTCCATCAATCAGTCAGACGTGCTGCCACTCGGCACTAACGGTGTGAACCTGATGCAAGGGAACACGGGTTCAATAACCTCGCCGAGTTCGACGCCGTTAACGAATGCAGTAGATGTTGCTCCAAACACAACTACATATGAACTCGCTGGAGTGAGTGTAACGATTGGTGGAGATGCAGCCGCGCTGATCTCGGTTTCACCGAGCGCGATCACCTTCTATGTTCCTGCTGATTTGCAAGGCGGTCTCGCCGATGTCGTGATTGCCACACGTGACGGCTTTATCTCGCACACGACCGCGAGCGTGAATGGTCTCAACCCCATGGTCCTTGTGTCGGAGGGTGAACCGAGTACCTCGGGCATTATCCTTAACAACCTCGAACTGCGCCGCGATGGTCTGTCAGCCTTCACCTCATGGTGGCTTGGCTACGACCAGCAAACTCGGTTGTCTATTCTCACGACCGGGTTGAGCACAGGACTTGTCAACACGGACACCAGCAATGATTTCTTCGCAGGTACCGGACAGTTGCTGGAGAATTATGCGGAAGCGGTTCAGGTAGAAGCTCGTAAAGCTGATGGCACGATTGTGATGTTGCCAGTTGAATTTGCCGGCGCGAACGGCACCCTGCGTGGATTAGACCAGGTAACCGTTCGTCTCACGTCAGACCTTGACGGCGCGGGCGACCTTCAGATCACGGTCATCGCCGGTGGTCGACGCAGCAACATGTCTGTAGTGACGATCCACTAGCCCTTCTTGTTAATCTTGAAATCCTGCCCGTCCTGTCTAACAACACCAGACGTAGACAGGATGGCAGGATTTTCAGGATTAACAGGATTCGGAATAAGCCCGCCTTTAATCATTTCTTAAAATATGTTGAAAACTGGTGTCAGTCTTGTAACTGGACGCCCAATTGAGATAAGCTGCTCTCGTTTTTAATTTGTACCTACGGTTTTCGCGTGAAAACTTGCCCTTTTCTGCGAAGATCAACAAGGAATACGGAATGAGTGTCCCGGCCAGCAGGAAACTGTGGCAAGGTATTGCCATCGGTTTCGCCATCGTTTTTGCCTACGCCACTGTCCTGGCGAAGCTTGTCCACGACTGGTGGACCGATGAGAACTATTCCCACGGTCTCTTAATCCCTATTATCATTGGCTACATTCTTTGGACTCAAAGGCATAACCTTGCCCGCGTCCCTGTTAGGTCCGCGACTTTTCTGGGAGGCGCAGCCGTTATCGTGGGGCTTTTGGGGCTCTGGGCTGGTGTTGCAGGCGCTGAACTCTACACTCAACGTCTCTCGCTCATGCTGTTGCTGGCAGGCACAGTCGTCTACTTCTGGGGTGTGAGGCTTTTGCGATTGTTGATGGTCCCCTTCGGCCTCTTGTTCCTGGCGATTCCGATTCCCGCAATTATCTTCAACCAGATAGCCTTTCCACTACAGTTATTTGCTTCGCGATGTGCCGTGTATTCGATGAGCCTGCTCGGTATCCCGGTCTTGAGACAGGGGAACGTCATCGAGCTAAAGCCTCTCAACTCGTTTGACACAAAGAAACTCGAGGTTGTTGAGGCGTGCAGCGGCATCCGGTCGCTCATGACTCTGCTGACGCTCGCGGTGGTCTTCGCCTATTTCACGCACTCGCCGGACGAGCCGCCGGGGTCAAATAAACGATTTGGCTGGCTCCGGAGTTACTGGTTCTGGCGTTCCACCATCATTGTCATTTCGGCAGTCCCGATTGCCATTTTGACAAATGCATTCAGAGTGAGTGGTACAGGGGTACTGGCGCACTATTATGGAACAGAAGTCGCCGATGGGTTTTTCCACTCATTTTCAGGTTGGGCCATATATGTCGTCGCTTTTATCCTGTTGTTTGGTATTGGCATGATTCTTGATCGCTTCAGACCGGCTCAGTCTGAGGGCGAGCCACCACTTGAAAGGAAGTCGCCCGAAACTGACTCCACGGTTTCTATCAGTCCGGTGGTTTCGGCAGAAGGTTCAGAGCTATGAAATCGTCATCGCGTTTTGGTGCACTGCTGGTCCTGATCGTGGCGATGGGTGTGCTGGTTAATGCCTGGGCCTATCTAGGCGAAGCCCACGTCGACCGCAAGGAATTGAAAAGCTTTCCGCAGACTGTTGGTGTCTGGCAGAGGACTGGAAACGATCAGATATTGGACAACGAAACTCTCAAGGTGCTAAAGGCGAGCGATTACCTGCTACGCGATTTTCGTAAACCAAATGGTCCAGCTGCTAATCTCTACGTGGGCTACTACGCCAGCCAGCGTTCAGGCGCTACTTATCACAGTCCACTGAATTGCCTGCCTGGATCAGGATGGACTTTGAGCGAGCCGGGTAAGGCGATGGTTTCGTTGCCGGATGGCTCCACTTTCGCTGCGAACAAGTATGTAATCCAAAACGGCGACTATAAGAGCCTGATGATCTACTGGTACCAGGGACGAGGCAGAAATGTCGCGAGCGAGTACTGGGGAAAGATCTACACCGTCTTTGACAGCGTAAAATTGCGACGATCCGACGGCGCAATGGTCCGCGTGACGGTCCCTATCGGCAATTCTGAGGCTGACGCAGAAAAGTCAGCGATTGAGTTTGCGTCCGCTGCTTCAGCAGTTTTACCGGAGTTTGTACCTTAACGTACGTCGTGATTGCGAGTGAAAGTTTATAGTTTGGAAAACGAGAGTAATTGATCATTTTTGACCACTGTCTCGGGTTTTAGGGAATTTCGGCAATTGCCCGCCGGCGTCCTCGAAACCTGAAACAGAAACAAAGCAATGACTGCCTGAGTCTTTTGCGGGCAGCAACAATGGAGTGAATTAATGAGAACCGAGTGCCGCGGTGTTATCTATCAGATAAGCCTTTTCTGTCTTCTACTATCAGCAGCAATTTTTCTTGCCGGCTGCACTGATCCTCAACAAGCAAAAGCTAAGCATCTGGCCCAGGGTGAAGCTTACCTGAAAGACACAAAGTTTCAGGAAGCCACGATCGAGTTTCGTAACGCAATACAGCTTGACGACAACTCAGCTCCCGCCCATTGGGGGTTAGCGCGCGCCTACGAGGGACTGGAACGATATCCGGAAATGCTCGAAGAGCTCCGGAAGACGATCGCCAAGGACCAGAACAATCTCGATGCCCGCATCAAGCTCGGTAACTATTATCTCGCCGGCAGCAGAGGCAGATCCGACGTCATCGGTGAAGCCGAACGACTCGCGAAGGAAGTCCTGGCAAAAGATGCCAACAACATTGAAGGCCACATCCTGATGGGAAGCGTGCTGTTTCAGCAGAACCAGAAGGACAAGGCTTTTGAAGAGCTGAATCACGCGGTGCAGTTGGATCCAAACAGAGTTGAGTCGTATCTCAGTCTCGCCAAATTTCAAATCGCCAACAAGACATTTGACAAAGCCGAAGAGCTTTACAAAAAGGCGATTTCGATTAATGGCAATTCCTCTTTGGCCTACACGGAATATGGCAGGTTTCTAACGCAATCAAATCGCCCGGCGGAAGCCGAAGCAATGTTACGCAAGGCCGTTGAAGTTGGACCGAACGATAAAGCCGCACGCTTCGTGCTGGCGAGTTATTACCTTGTCAATCGGCAGGTCGATAAAGCCGAAGAGCAATACAAAGCAATGGTCGCACTGGAGCCCAACAAACCTGAGAGTCAGGTGGTGCTGGCCGATTTCTACGCAGCTACCAGCCGTATTGACGATGCAGTGCGGATTTATCAGGAAATACTTTCGAAGTCTCCGGACTTCCTACAGGGTCGCTACCGTCTGGGCGAGATCTTGTTAGCTAAGGGCGATACGCAAGGCGCGAGTCAGCAAATCGAAGAAGCGCTGAAGAAAGATCAACACGATCGCCAGGCCCTTCTGCTGCGCGCTCGCATCCGTGCTCAAGGTAATCAGGTGGACGGTTTGAAAAGCGCGATCGCGGATTTAAACGATGTGCTGAAACAGGAGCCGAACTCTCGGCCAGCTTTATACTTCCTGGCCCAGTACAGTTACAGCCTCGGTCAGATGGATCAAGCGCGTAGCTTTGCGGCTGAACTGGAGAAGAACTATCCCGACTATCTGCCCGCGAAGTTGATGCAGGCTCAGCTTGCGCTGTCAGGAGGCGACCAAAAATCGGCAAGCACTCAGGCTACCGATCTGCTCGGTCGCCTCGAGAAGGCGGCTCCGGATCGCGACTACTCCGCACAGTTGCTCCGCGAGATTCGTGAAAAGGCTCTTCTCATTCGCGGCACTGCGCAACTGCAAATGAAGAACAACGCCGAGTCGCGAAAAGACTTCGAAGCCGCTCGCGACACTAATCCAAACGATCCACTCGTCTACAACAGCCTGGCGTTGATTTCCCTGGCTGACAACAAGCAACCGGACGCGATCAATTACTTCGAAACAGCTCTGAAGGTTGATGGAACAAACTTCGACGCGCTCAATGGTTTGCTCACGCTGTACGCTCGCTCGAAGGAGCTTGATAAAGCCCACGCGCGCATCGATCAATCCCTCGCGTCGTTTCCCAACAATGCTTCGTTGCACTACCTGAAGGCGCAAGCCTTTGGTTTTCAACACAACGTGCCGAATGCCGAAGCAGAGCTGAAGAAAACGCTCGAGTTGGATTCAAACTATATCCCGGCATACTCCGCACTCGGAGCGCTCTACATCAACTCGCAGCAGGAAGACCGAGCCATTGCCGAGTACCAGAAAATTATTGCGCTGCGTCCCGAAAATCCGATGGCGTATACGTTGATCGGAATTCTCCAGGATCAGCGGAAAAACTACGACGCTGCCATCGAGAATTATCGTAAGGCGCTGGAGGCGGATCCGAACACAATCATTGCCGCCAACAACCTGGCCTGGCTGTTCGCTGTAACCGGAAAAGGAAATCTCGACGAAGCCATGAAGTTGGCTCAGGGCGTGGTCCAGAAGACTCCGAATGTAGCCGGATTTATCGATACGCTCGGCTGGGTTTACTACAAGAAGAATCTTCATTCGGCGGCTGTCGAGCAACTTCGAAAAGCCGTATCGATTAACGAATCAGAGGCGCAGAAAGCAAACGTTGCCCCCGCTGCCAGTTACCACTATCACCTGGGAATGGCTTTGAAAGGAAAGGGCGATCTGGCCGAGTCGCGGCGTGAGCTCGAAACCGCGATCCGCCTGGCTGATAAGTCTCCTTTTGCAGATCTCGAGGAAGCGAAGAAAGCATTGGCGTCATTGTAAATAGGTCCTATAGGTCCTAAGGACCTATACCAAGAAGGAGCGATTATGAGTGTTGATTTCAGACAGCGAAAACCGAGTGAGTACTTAAAGATTTTGCGACGCAGGAAATGGTTGTTGATCCTTCCTATCCTCGCAGTCACAACCGCGGTTGCATATGTCGTCTACCGGCTCCCGGATGTCTATGAGTCAGAGACGCTCATCGTTGTCAGACCCTCGAATCTTCCCACTTCGGTTGTAACCGGGGTCAGTGAAGACACCATGACGCGGCAGATAACGGCTATCAATCAGGTCGTCACGAGCCGCAGCTCACTTCAGCCACTGGTCGAAAAGTATGACTTGTACAGAGTGGAGCGAGGTCGCGGCGAGGCGATGGAAGGCGTCATCGACACGATGCGGAATAACATCAGGGTTGCAGTCAATACCAGCCGCAACGACATCACGAACGGTTTCAATATCGCTTACCGCTATCGCGATCCAAGAATTGCGCAGGCCATTACGGCTGAGCTTGCAAGCAAGTACATCAACGTTCAAACCGCTGAGGACGTAAACAGAAATACGGCCGCGAAAAAGTTTATCGACGATCAGGTGGCACAGGCACAGGAAGCGCTTACCGCTATCGATAAGCAGCGCTCGGAATTCATGACCTCGAAAGTGGGTCAACTGCCGAGTGAGGCACAAGCGCTTTTAAACCAGCTCACCGGACTGCGTGAAGAGCAGAAAGCTCTCATGACGGAAGTGGGCCGGCTGCAAGACCGCCGTGCCGCTTCTGCCAACCAGTTGGCCGTGCTTCAGCAAACAAATGAAGCGGCGATTGAGGATGCGGCCCTAAACCTTACCGATCCCAAGACTACACTCGCATGGTCGCAATTGGTTACCCGAAAGGCGCAGCTCGAAGGCGAATTGACCAGACTTAAGCAGGAATATAAAGAGAAACACCCTGACGTAATTGCAAAACAGGAAGAAGTCAAACAGGTCCAGGATCAGATGGATCAGATGATCGGTGAGTGGAAGGAGAAGACTAAAGAAAGAGAGGCGAGGCTCAAGGGAAAACCCAGTGCGCAACTCAATGCCATACAAAACGAAATCAAACTGATCGATGGCGAGATTAAACGTCAGCAGGGATTGTTGGCCCAGAACGAAGGGAATATCGCCAGCCTCGTCACCCGGATCAACAACGTTCCTGGTGTGGAAGTACAACTCAGTCAGATTGAACGCGACTATCAAACCAAGAAAGGGGCTCTCGATCAGCTCGTGCTGCAACAGCAGAAGATTACGTTGAACAAGGAAGCAGCGACACAGCAGCAAGGCGAAGGAATCGAAGTTGTCGATGCTGCGAATCTTCCCTCGAAACCGGTCGCTCCGAAGCGCTTGATGCTCTCCAGTATCGGACTCGGAGTTGGTCTCGCGCTTGGCCTCCTGCTCATCGCGATCTTCGAAGGACCGCGTCTGCTGACGATTCAGAACGTGGATGACGCGAGACATTACACCGGTCTGCCCGTGCTCCTCGCAGTGCCGGAGTTGTTAACTCCCCAGGAAGCTCGCGCTGTGCCTCGTCGTCGCAGGCTGATACTGGCGGCGGGCGTGTTGGCAACACTCGTGAGTATTCCCATGCTGGCCCTCGCCCTCAAGCTCACGCACATTTTCGATTACCTGATGACGGCATCTGGTCGTTCGTAGGAGTTTGTTGCTCGTAACCGGAGGTCCAAGAGAGTGTACGCAGAATTTTACGGTCTAAAA
>JBKPPU010000040.1:0-13926 GCA_046733695.1 Acidobacteriota bacterium | reverse complement strand
GGTCGGCTAAGACGCAGCAAGAAGCGTCGAGAAGGAGTGCATGACAGTTTCCTCTAAAGTTCGTATTTACGATCTCGCCAAAGAACTAAAGCTCGACACGAAACGACTCATTGAAGAAGTCCGTCGCGAGGGCGTCGACGTGAGCGTTCCATCCAACTCGGTCTCGAAAGAGTTGGCTGAGAAGATTCGGAACAAGTACTTCCCGAAGAAGGAAACGACCATCAAGCGCGCTGTCAAAGTCGTCAAGCGCGCCGCGTTACCGACTGCGGAAGCACCAATCGCCGAGCTCGAGCCTGAAGTTCTCGAACCTGAACTCGATTTGGCGCCGCCCCCGGCTCCTGTTGCGGCTGAGCCAGTCGAAACTCCCAACGTACCTTCCACCGCATCACCGGCAGCGAAGCCGCCTGTCACGACACTCGTGAAGAAATTGGCTCCTGCCACGCGCGCGGAAGCTCCGGTAATCGAGGAAGTCGCTCCGCCACCCGTTGAGCCGCCGGCTGCTATCGAACCGCCGGTGGTTGAAGAAGTAATCAAGGCGCCGGAAATTCTGGCTCCCACAAATGGTGTGGAAGTGACAGTGACTCCGGCTGCGCCTGCACCTCGGCCTGCGCCGCCACCACCACCATCGAGACAAGTAAGAGTTTTACGACCAACAGCAGCCGCACTCAACGCCGGCATCCGGCCCGGAGAACGTGCTCCTGCGCCCGCACCGCCGCCGGTAGCGCCACCGAGGGAACGGGAACGCACGCCTGAGCGTCCTGATCGCCCCAGCAGACTACGCGAGCGGCCGTCACTACCTCGTTCCGAACGACTTGGCACGCCCGGCGAAACGGCGACGCCGCAAACTACCTACATTCCACCGCCCGATGCCGGACGCCGCCGTTCACGACGCAGCAGTCCGCGCGGAGGTCGAAAGATCGAAGGTAAGGCAGGAAGATTCGACAACAGGGATTTCATTCCGCCACCGAAAGCGTTGTCTCTCGAAGACCGCATCGCCGGGCGACTCGAAATGCCTGGCTCGGGCGAGCTCAAGTCAGTCCGCCTGATCGAAGGATCGACAGTCAAAGAGTTTGCAGAGAAACTCGGAATCAAGCCGAAGGACGTTGTGACACTGCTGTTGCAGCGCGGCGTTTTTGCAACCATCAATCAACCGCTGATGGACGACGTTGCCACCGACCTCGGTAAGCGTTTCGGTTACGACGTCTCATTCGTGCCCTTTGAAGAGATGGTCGCGGAAGAAGAGTTTGAGGAACTGATTGCCGCAGACGCTGATGACGTTGAATTGCCGCGCGCACCCGTGGTCACGGTGATGGGTCACGTCGATCACGGTAAGACGTCGTTGCTCGACGCCATTCGCACCACCGACGTTGCGGGCGGCGAAGCAGGCGGTATCACGCAACACATCGGCGCGTACAGTGTGCAGGTTCCGAATCCGGACAATCCGACTGAGACTCGGCGCGTTGTGTTTCTCGATACACCGGGTCACGAAGCGTTCACAATGATGCGTGCACGTGGTGCGAAAGCGACCGATATCGTCGTTCTCGTGGTGGCTGCCGACGATGGCGTGATGCCACAGACGATCGAAGCCATCGAGCACTCGCGCGCCGCAGGTGTTCCGATCATTGTCGCCATCAACAAGATCGACAAGCCTGACGCCAATCCGGATCGCGTCAGACAGGAACTGGCCCAGCAGGGTCTCTCACCGCTGGATTGGGGCGGCGAAACGGAAATGGTCCAGGTGTCGGCGAAGAAGCGAGAGAATCTCGACACCTTGCTCGAAACGATTCTGCTGACGTCGGATATTTTGAATCTGCGCGCCAGCCCGACACGTCTCGCGTCGGGAGTCGTGCTCGAAGCAAAACTCGATCGCGGTCGCGGCGCCGTGGCAACAGTGCTGGTCCAACAAGGCACGCTCAAGATTCACGAGCCGTTCATCGTCGGACAGATTTCCGGGAAAGTTCGTGCGATGTTCAACGATCGTGGCGAGCCGATCGTCGAGGCAGGGCCGGCAACACCGGTCGAAGTGCTTGGTCTGCAAGGCGTGCCGCAGGCGGGTGAGAGCTTACAGGTGGTTTCGGATATCACGAAGGCAAATTCTATATCGCAGCATCGTCAGATGTTGAGCCGTCAGGCAACACTGCTGCAGACGACCAAGCGCGGTATCGAAGCTTTGGGTGAGAGTGAAGTCAAGGAACTGCTCGTCATCATCAAGGCTGACGTGCAGGGTTCAGTCGAAGTTTTGAAGTCCACGCTTCAGAAGCTCTCCACAGATCGCGTGAAGGTGAAAGTGATTCGATCTGGTGTAGGTGCAATCACGGAGTCGGACGTTCTGCTTGGATCCGCGACCCAGGCGGGATCGTCTTCGTCCGCAGTCGTGATCATCGGCTTCAACGTGCGACCCGAAGCTCGGGCTGCTGATGTTGCGAAACAGGAATCGGTCGACATTCGTCTCCATTCGATCATTTACAAGGTTGAAGAAGAGATTCGCGCGGCGATGATCGGCATGCTCGAGGCGATCGAGAAGGAGAAGATCCTCGGCAAAGCCGCAGTCAGAGAAGTGTTCCGCGTTCCGCGAGCCGGCACGGTCGCCGGATGTATGGTTGTCGATGGTTTAATACGTCGCAATGCGAAAGCACGACTGATTCGCGATGGCGTGGTGAGCTGGGAAGGCAACATCGCGTCGCTGCGACGATTCAAGGATGACGTCTCAGAAGTTCGCGAAGGCTTCGAATGTGGTATCAGTCTGGAAAACTTCAACGACGTGAAAGTTGGCGACCAGATTGAGGCGTACATTGTCGAGCGTGTAGCTGCGACTGAGTTGTAATAAGGAGCAGGAGCGGACAGCAGGTGCAGGCCTGCTCCTGTTAGCTGCTCCTGCAAACTGAAATGCATCGGAGTGAAAGAACAGCAGACGTTCTCAAGGAAGAAATTGCTCAGATTGTCGGTTACGAACTCGAGGATCCACGATTGACGATGGTGACTGTAACTGACGTTCGGCTATCGGCTGATAAACGTGCTGCACGCGTCTACGTCACAGTGGCAGGTGACGAAACTGCACACAAAGAGGCGCTCGCGGCTCTGAAGCACGCGGCGCCCTACGTGAGAAAGCAACTCGGCCTCTCCTTGAATCTCCCGCGCACACCTGAGATTCACTTTGTACGCGACCGCGTTGAAGAAGAAGGCGAACGTGTCGATCAACTGCTACAGGAGATCGAACGAGAATGGGAAAGCCAAGGAAAGGAAAGTGGTAGTTAGAGAATGCTTAGTCAAGTAGTCGAGCTGATCGAGGCAAAACATCGTTTCGCGATCACCTCGCACATTCGTCCCGACGGTGACAGTTTGGGATCGTCGCTTGGTCTTTACTGGTTGTTGCGCGCTCTCGATAAAGATGTCGAAGTGATCATGCGCGATCCAGTTCCACACGCTTATCAACAACTCCCCGGCGCAAATGATGTACGCGTCACTCCGGCTGTCGATCCTACGTATCACGCAGTGTTTGTGATCGAGTGTTCCGACATTACCAGGCCCGGCCTCGCCGATCTCGAAAAGCAACTCGTGGTCAACATCGATCACCATTCGACGACCGCTCTTTTCGGCAGCATCAACTGGATCGATTCCACGGCGTCTGCAGTCGGCGAAATGATCTACAACCTCTGCAAAGCGACGGGGGTGCGGGTCACGAAAGAGATCGCCGAATGCGTTTACACCGCGCTGATTACCGACACCGGATCGTTTCATTACTCGAACACGACGGAGCGCACGTTCAAAGTTGCTTCCGAATTGGTACGGACGGGTGTGAAACCGGCGAAGACGGCTGAAGCAGTGTTTGCGAGTTATCCGTGGAGCCGAATTCAGTTGATGGGCGCAGTGCTCTCCACGGCCAGGAGAGACGATAGCGGCCGCGTCGCGTGTCTGCGCCAGACCATGGAGATGCAGAAGCAGGCCCACGCCTCAGACGAGGATGCAGACGGGTTTGTTAACTATCCGTTGACGGTGGGAGAAGTCGAAGCCGTTGCGCTGCTCAAAGAGTGCGAGCCCGGAATTTATCGCACGAGTCTGAGATCGAAAGGCGACGTCAACGTCGCTAAAGTCGCAGAGAAGTTTGGTGGCGGCGGTCATCGCAACGCAGCAGGCTGCACGCTTCGTGGCTCCTGGGAAGACGTCGAGTCCACCATCGTCGGCTTATTGCTCGACGCAGTGAAGCGAGCCAATGGATCGCGCGACATCACCGAAGATGCGTTAGTCTAGCCACAAAAAGGCACAAAAAGCACAAATGATTTAGAGTTTTTCTTTTGTGTCTTTTGTGCCTTTTTGTGGCTATGAAAGAAAAAAAATATAAGTGGCGCCGCGGCGATTATCAGGAGCACACGCGCGGGTTGCTGATGGTCCATACGGGTAACGGCAAAGGCAAAACTACCTGCGCGTTGGGCCTGATGATGCGCGCCGCCGGGCGCGGATTGAACTGCTGCATGATTCAGTTCATGAAATCGCGCAACGATCGTTACGGCGAACATGAATCCGCGGAAAAACTCGGCATTGAAGTTCACACAATGGGCGATGGTTTTACGTGGGACACTAAAAACCCCGAACAGGACATCAAGACCGCCCGCGAGACGTGGGCGCTCTGCGTCGAGAAACTGCGCTCCGGTGACTACGATATGCTCGTGTTTGACGAGCTGGTCTATGTGCTGAGCTACAAGATGTTGCCGGTCGAAGAAGTGTTGGAAGAACTGCGAGCCATTCGTGCGTCGCAACCCGCCTTGCACATCATAGTTACTGGAAGAGACGCGCCACCGGAACTGATAGAGGCTGCCGATCTTGTGACTGAAATGACTGAGATTAAGCATCCATTCACCTCCGGCATCCGCGCCCAACAAGGCATCGAATTCTGATTTGTGTTAACCTTCCCCGCATCCTATGGCCTGGTTCAGCAAGAAAACTAAACGCATAGAGGCCGTTCCACCCGAAGAACGCGTCGTTAAGACGGAAAACGTCTTCGTGAAATGCGAAGGGTGTGAAGCGCACCTGTTCAAAGGTGAGCTCGACGATGGTCTGCAGGTGTGCAAAAACTGCGGCTACCATTTCCGCATCGGCGCCCGCGAGCGTTTGCGATTGCTTTTCGACGACGGCAAGTTTGAAGAGCTCGATACCGAAGTAATCTCAATCGACCCGCTCGAGTTTGTCGACAGCAAACCCTACTCAGAACGACTGACCCTGGCCAAAGAAACTTCCGGTCTGCCCGAAGCTGTTATCAACGGCCGCGGGACTGTCGGCGATCATCCGGTCATTGCCGCTGCGATGGACATGAACTTTATCGGCGGTTCCATGGGATCGGCTGTGGGCGAAAAAGTTACCCGCGTGATCGAGCGGGCGATGAAAGAGCACAGTGCGGTGGTAATTTTTTCTGCATCGGGCGGCGCACGCATGCAGGAAGGCACGCTCTCGCTTATGCAGATGGCAAAGATCTCCGCGGCGCTTGCGGCACTCGACGAAGCACGTTTGCCTTTCATTTCGATTTTGACTGATCCAACCACGGGTGGTGTCACTGCGAGTTTCGCAATGCTGGGCGACGTGATCATCGCCGAGCCAAAAGCCCTCATTGGCTTTGCTGGTCCACGCGTCATCGAACAAACCATTCGTCAGAAGCTGCCGAAGGATTTTCAAAAATCCGAATTCCTGCTTGACCACGGGATGATTGACGCTATTGTCGATCGTCGGGAACTGCGCAGCTACATCAAACGCCTCTTGAACTTCATGATGAACCCCGAGATTCACGGCGAATCCGATATCGAACGAGCCCGTCGCGCCGCAAAACTAAAAGAGTAGCCACAAAAAGGCACAAAAAGCACAAAATCAGGAAGGCTAAACGGGGAACTCTTTTTAAGATTTCCTTTTTTGTGCCTTTTGTGCTTTTTTGTGGCTAATATGGATTTTGAGCAGTCGGTTCAGTATTTGTTGGGTCTCGGGCATGAGACTCTTACGATAAAACTTGGGCTCAGAAATACTGAATTGCTGCTCGAGGCTCTTGATAATCCTCAGCGCGCGTTTCCTTCAGTTCAAATCGCCGGGACAAATGGCAAAGGCTCGACAGCGGTGATGCTTGACTCGATCTGTCGTGCGGCGGGTATTAAAAGCGGGCTCTACACTTCGCCTCACCTCGTTTCGATGACCGAGCGAATCAAGGTTTCCGGTGTTGAGATCACAAAGGAAGATTTTGCTGCTTGCGCGAGTGTGGTTCGCGAGGTTTCGGAACAGCTCGAAGCGCTGCCAACCTTCTTTGAACAAATGACTGGGATTGCGCTGCACGCCTTTCGCAATGCTCGCGTCGAACTCGCCATCCTTGAAACAGGACTGGGCGGACGGCTCGATTCCACCACGGCCGCAAACGCGCGTATCGTCGCCATCACATCGGTCGCTTTCGATCATGAAGAATATCTCGGCCACACGATCGAGAGTATCGCCGCCGAAAAAGCCGCTATCATTCGACCCGGTGTGCGCGCCGTGATTGCGAGACAGACCGAACCTGCAGCACTCGATGTATTGCTGAAGCGCTGCGAAGAAGTGGGGGTGGCACCGATTCTTGCGGACTCAAACGCTACCGATGGTCTAACTCTCGGGCTACGTGGACGCCATCAACTCGACAACGCCGCGGTTGCAATTGGACTGGCTGAGTTACTGAAGGCTGAAGGCTTCGAGATTTCACGCTCGGCAATCATCAAGGGGCTGAAGAGCGCTACACACGCAGGCCGACTCGAACTGATCCCACACAAACCATCATTCCTGATTGACGGCGCACACAATCCCGCCGGCGCTCAGACGTTGCGCGCGTATTTGGACGAGTTCGCACCCCGACCACTGACGTTGGTTTTTGGAGCAATGCGTGATAAGCAACTGGAGCAAATGGGTGAGATTCTGTTTCCAGTCGCAGACGTGCTGGTTTTGACTACGATCGACAATCCGCGCAGTGCACCGATGGACACGTTGCAAACGATCGCCCGCCGCTTCGCGAAAGGAAAAGTTTTGTCGACTCAGTCGGGCGCTGAGGCGTTGCGAACGGCCATCGCGAACACAACCGCAGAAGGACTCATCTGTGTCTCAGGGTCGCTCTACCTGATCGGCGAGATGCGTCCGCTAATCCTGAGTTTAGGAGAATCATGACTACGCCACAGAAAGAACTACCGAAGATAATCAGCAGTGAAAAGGTATTTGAAGGCCGCGTTTTTAACGTCACGGTCGATACAGTGAGCGAAGGTGAACACACGTATAAACGTGAGGTGGTCCATCATTCCGGTAGTGCGGTGATAATTCCCGTTCACGACGACGGCACGGTTGTCCTTGTCAGGCAGTATCGACACCCTGCCGTTCGATACCTGCTGGAAGCACCTGCCGGCACGCTCGCCGAAGGTGAGCGACCGGAAGCGGGCGCAGCGCGCGAATTACAGGAAGAGCTCGGACTGTCGGCCACACGGCTCGAGAAACTCTCGGAGTTCTTTGTCTCGCCAGGCTTCCTCGAGGAAAAAATGTGGGTGTTTCTCGCCACCGACTTTACCGAAGGGGAACAACAGCTCGATGAGGACGAGTTTCTGGATCTCGTCCGTTTGCCGATGGCTGAAGCCCTCGAGATGATCACGAGCGGCGAGATTCAGGATGCGAAGACCATCATCGGGTTGATGCTGGCAGCACCACGAGTCGGATCACCAATGCTGGAGACTGAATACCCGGCGGTTTGAAATGCTGGTTGACCATCACTCGCCAAACCCCCTAAACTCATCTGAGTGTTCACAGAAGAACCTTCCCAACAACAGACAACGTGGCTACCTGAAGACGAGCACGCCGAAGCGCCGGCAATTCCAGTCGCCGCGCCAGTTCAGCCAACGCCGAAACCCGAATGGTGGGCCGCATGGATCGACGTAGGAATCGCCGTAGCTGCATGGATAGTGAGCGTAATCTTCCTCCTGTTCGTCCCGGTTATTTACGCGCTTCCTTACATGATCTACCGGATCGTCAAGACGGGCGCTCCTTCTCCGGAAGCGCTGGCGTCAGACAAGATGCTGATCTTCTTTTCCGTGGCGGGAATTCTTCCCACTCACTTGCTTACGTTTGTCGTGGTGTGGGCGATCGTCAGCTATGCGGGCCGGCGTCCATTCTGGAAGAACATCGAGTTTGACTGGCCACCAAACTCCAGTCACATGATGACAACCATCGTGAGTGTGGGTTTGGCTCTCGTTCTTTTTAGTCTCGCATTTTTGATCACTTCGCTTTACGGCGAACGCAAGACTGATCTCGATCTGATGATTGAGAGTTCGATTTACACTCGTATTGCGACCGCATTCGTCGCCGTTGTCACCGCACCGCTGGTTGAAGAACTGATCTACAGGGGCCTGCTTTATAAGGCACTCGAAAAGGCCGCAGGAGTGGCTGTAGCGATCGGCGTGGTATCGCTTTTGTTTGCCGGCGTGCACGTTTTTCAATACCGGAACAATCTGGCTGTGATAGCCGTCATCACGCTGCTGAGCGTCACGCTGACGGTAGCTCGCGCGGTGTCAGGCAAGGTGCTTCCGGCATTTATTATTCACCTCGTCTTCAACGGCATACAATCAGTTCTGATCGTGTTGTCAGGTTTCATCGACAAAGACATTCTCAAATAAGCGGGATGAACGGGTACGACGTCGTCGTTGTCGGAGGCGGTATTGGCGGTCTCACCGTGGCGGCGTTGTTATCTGCTCGCGGTGTAAACGTGTGTCTGCTCGAGAGACAGTCGCAGGTAGGTGGATGTATCGGGCGTGTTGAGTTCGCCGGGTTTGATTTCGAGCCGGGCATGGGGCTCTACACTTCTTTCGGACCTGGTGAGGTTTACGAAAGACTCTTCACGCAGTTGCCGGTCGACGTTCCGGAAGTGTCGGTGCTTCAGTCTCCTTACATCTTGCGTCGAGCTGATGGATCAGACACGGCGATCGCCAGCGACGCTCTCTATTCGATTCGGGGTGGTCCAGCAAGCGTAGCTGAGCAATTACTCGAGTCAATCAAGCTGAGTGGCGGCAAGGTACGTTTGGATACTCCGGTGCTGCGTCTTGCTTACGACGAATCCGGGCGCGCGCTCGGAATTGATCTGCTGAGCGGCGAAAGAGTCTTGGCGAGAAAAGCGATCGTCAGCAATCTCACGATCTGGGACACATACGGAAAGCTTGTCGGCCTAAACCGCACGCCACCTGAAATCAAGAAACAACTGAATACTCTTCAGGGCGCCGGCGTCTACGTCATTTATGCCGTGATAGAAGAGGCCGCAGTCGCACGACTGCCTACTATGCACATGCGAGTGGAAGACAGCGATGGCTCATTCACGATGGCGTTAGTCTCGGACTCCCAGGCAGGTAAGCATCCGGTTACTTTCACGACTGATACCGAAATCGATTCCTGGTTTACATATCAATCGAGTGAGGAAGACTACGACGAGTGGGATCGGGCGGCCCTGGAGCAATTCTGGAAGCGCATACACGCCTCACTCCCCGAACTCGGCGCAGGCATAGAGATCATCGAAACCGCGAATCCCCGCACTTACTACGACGAGACGCGCCGAAAACTCGGGATGGTACTCGGAATCGAGGGCCAGCCGGTTCAGACTCACCACACTTCGCTGCCAAATGTCTTCATGATTGGCGATACGGTAAGTTCCGCCGCCAGGCTGGACAGCGTAATCGAATCCGCAATTCTGTTGACCGAGGCAATTGTCTAGTGTATACAGGCAATAGACAATATGTTCGTTACCGTTGACGAGAGAGACGCACGACCGCTGTACCAGCAGCTAGTTGATGAGATAAAGACCCTGATTGCGCGCGGTGAGCTGGAGGCTGGGACCTTGTTGCCGCCGGTGCGACAGGTGGCCTCGGATCTCGGTGTCAACTTAAACACCGTCGCCTTCGCGTATCGTCGCCTGCAAAAAGAGGGTTTGATTCGCGTCCGGCACGGCTCGGGGGCTGTAGTAATCTCCCAGACCCTCAAAGAAAAGCCGGACGACCGCCTCCGCGCGCAGTTACGAACCGCCCTGACACAGCTAATCCTTGCCGGACTGAAGCCACCCGAGATCCGAACCCTCATCAACGAGGAGTTAGACGAACTCAGCCGCGGCCAAATGGCAAAAAGCACAAAGTAGCGTTCGCTGACTTTGTGCTTTTTGTGCCTTTTTGTGGCTACTTTACTGGTTTGGCCTCGATGGCTCGATATTCTTGCGCGGCATCGGACGCCCGGTCTCCATGTCCGGTATCCGCTCTCGACCAGTGCCGAATCCACCGCTCGGCGGAGCTATCGACGGCGTTGGCGGTGGTGTAGGACGGTTTCCTCCGCCTCCGCCTCCGCCACCACTTGATGGATATGTGTGGCCGCCACCATTGCCACCACCGTTAGAGCCGACCTGGGGCTGGTTACCACCGGTGTTTGTTGGATACCGTGGCGGATAGTACGCCGAGGGGTAATACACAGACGTGTTGTACGAGCCGTACGGCGAACCCAAACCATAGTAGAACGGCAGGAACGTGTAACAACGTGAACGCACGTTAAAGAACCAGAGCCCCAACCGGCGCGAGGAGAACGGATCCCAATCCGTAAAATTAGCGAAAGCCGAATTGATCATCCCCTCGTTGATACGGCTATTGGCTTTCGCCAGCATTTTTCCCCGGTCTTTGCTCCAGACGTCGACGTCTTCCTCAACCTTTTTCTCTTCTTTAGTGAGTTTCGCGACTGAGACGTTGGTGGCGTTGAAAACGACCTTATTTCCGCCTTTTACCTTCGTATGCGAGTCGCTGAGAATGACGCGACCCTTTCGAACAATCAGCTCCGTTGCATTTTCGGGCACGACATTGAGCCGGTAGAGACCTTGTCTCACGATCGCCAGCTTAGTATGTGGAGTGCTGATGTTGATGTTCAGGTCGATATCATCGGCGCCCGTAGCCTCAACAATCGCAGTTCCTCGCAACAGGCGGACTTCCAGATTCTCCAGCGAATTGTTCGAGAGTTCGACTTCAGAATTGCCGCCTAAACGCAGGTAAGAGCCCGGATTGAGGAGAATCTCGACGCGCCCGTCAAACGCCGTCCGAACACTGTCGCCGGCTTCCAGATCGTCGGTTATCGAGAGCTGCTGCCAATCAGATTCACCACGGGAATGAACTTTCGCCTCGCCGGTAATGGCATTAATTCCGCCCGCCTTGGCCGAAATCACGAACTTTTCGCGATTTTGAGCGAAGCCGACAATCGCACAACACACTATGAGGCTTATTGAAACAGTGAACGATACCAGGAGGCTGGAAGTTTTTCTCATCGAAATACCCTCCGATTGCAAATCCAAGAATGTGGGGCGGGCGCTAGTCTCCTGAGCATTATAGTCGGCTCACGGACATTTACAACTTTTTTTGGACTTATGATCGGAGCTTGGCGTAGTAGCCGCGTTTGGTGCGGGCGAATAAGTCTCCTCTTTTGGTGAGTAGAACTTCGAGGGAACGCCATTTCCCATCAAGCGAACGGTTTGTCGGGCTGTAGCCGATGCTGTAGACCGTGCTGAGGTCACGCACCACCTGCGCATACACCGCGTCGAGATCGCTCAAACGCGCGGCTTTGTACATGGGCGTGCCGCAAATGTTTGCGATCTGGGCGAGTTGGTCCCGTGCCTGCGCATAAGCCTCGCGCGGCGTGTGAAACTTCTTCACGTTCTCTTCTTCGGTGTCCAGGTAGATCGGAAAAACAATACTTTCCGAGTTTCTGATCCGCTCCAGCAATTCCTCAAACGGGAGTCTGGAGCCTGGACCGGGAACACCGGGAAGCGCATTATCAACTCCGTCAGTCATCACCACGATCGCGCTGCGACGCAACCCCGTCCCCCGCGTGACGAGATCATGTAGAACCCAATCCATCGAATCCCAGAAGTTCGTGCCTCCGGCCGCGTCATCCATCTCGTCGATGGTCTTTTTCAATTTCTTACGGTCCAAACTGAATGTTGAATAGAGTGCCGGCTGGTCCGTGAAGGTCACGAGCGCAATTCGATCGACGTCACGAGCCGCGTCAACAAATCGTTTAGCGGAATTGCGAATCATCTTCAGGTTTTTTGAATTGGAACCGGAAAGGTCGAGTAGCAGGATGAGATCAAACGGCGTGTCTGCCGCAGCGAAGAACGTGATCTCCTGCGGCACGCCGTCCTCGAGAACGAGGAAGTCTTTCGGTTCGAGTAACGGCGGCGGGTTGTTGGGAGGAAAACCGAGCACACTCACTTTCAAATCCACCAGGTCCGAATCGATGCGAATTGTTTCGACCGGATCCTGAGCCGCGACAATAGTGGCGACGAGAAGCGAAAACAAAACCATTCCCACGCAGCGACGCAACGGCGCAGCGGAAACCAAGGAAAATGTCGTTGCGTCGTCGCGCCGTTGCGGGAGAAACTTCTTCATGAGCCTAGTTCGCATAATAACCACGCTTGCCGCGCGGCACTGCATTAGTGCGATCGACTTTGATCTTAATCGCTCGCCATCGTCCATCACGTGTACTGTTTGACGGCTGATACGCCAAACTGTACATCGTTCCCAGATCTGCAACGACTTGTTCGTAGGCGCCGGCGAGGTCGGTCAGTCGCTCGACTTCGTAAAAAACACCGCCACCCGCATCAGCCATCTCCTTCATGCGATCGTGACCGGCATCGAAGGCTTCGGGCTGAGTATCTTGAGGACTCATGGCCTCATACTCCGTGTTCAGCCACAAGGTGTACAAGACACCGTCAAACTCCTGTATGTTTCTCAGCGTTTCCTGGTAGCTGCGCTTCGAGCCCACCTGTCCACTAATGCCGGGAATTGTTCCATCGAGACCGTCGCTCATCAGTACGATGGCTGACCGTCTCGATTTTTTCGACTCCTTCAACACTTCGTCCATCGCGAAGTTGGTTGCATCGTAGAGCTTTGTATCACCACGATTCGTGTCGATGGTTTCGATTCTCTGTCGCAGCAATTCGCGGTCAGCCGTCAACTGTGAAACGACTGTCGCCTCGCCCGCGAACGTAATTATGCCGATGCGATCTGCAGGTCTTGCAGCCTGGACAAAGCGCAGTGCCGCGGCTCGAATGAGTTTTACAACTTCCCTCGTCGAACCAGAGAGATCGATCAACAGAATGAGATCAAACGGTGCTGAGGAGGATTCGAACTGTACGATGCGCTGCTCTTCATTGTCCTCGAAGAGTTTGAAATCGGTTTGGCCCAGGCCGGCGAGTCCGCGATTGGTGCCGCGATCGATAACACTGATGTTCAGTGTTACCAGTTGTGAATCTACCCGTATGACGTCGCCCTCAGTGATGTCACCGCCGACGGTTGAATCCGCAGGAGTACCTGCCGGGCGTTTTGGATTGTCGGCGCCGATTAGCTCAGGCGGCGCCGGAGTAGAGTTGTTAGTGATGTCAGAAACCGGCGCGTACGCCAAAAGAATCTCACCACTCGCTGTCTGTATGTCGATTTTCCTGCCGCCGCTGCCGATCCGCGTTTGAAAGGGCTTAGTTTCGACGGTTGGCGTGCCGCCGAGCGACGATGTGATCGTACCCTTCAGAGACTGCGCTGTAATGTCGGCATTTTCCGGAACTTTTATTTTCAGGTGAATCGGCAGAATGGGATCGATTGGACGTCGTACGACTGAAATGGTTAGCAACAATCCACGATTGTCGATAAGTATTGGCGACCGGCTGAGCCGTCGAGAACCGTCGCCACCGATAGTTGCTGAGACGGCGACGTAGGGATTGCTCCAGACTTCAGCACTGATATTGCCGAAATCGTTGCGAACCTTTAGCTGGCCGCCGGCAGGCAAGTCGATGCGAATTTCATCGTCGGCGTAGGCTGTCGTTGGGGAGAAGGCTGCCAGAAATAGAAGGCCCAGAAGGACCTTTTGAACCTTCAAGAACATCATCAA
>JBKPPU010000039.1:0-16309 GCA_046733695.1 Acidobacteriota bacterium | reverse complement strand
GATATGTACTTCTTTTCCGCCGACAGCGCATGTTTGAACGTGATACCAGATGCAGTTGTTATGTCGTTGAACTGCACGGAGGCAACCAAAAATGCGGCGAGTAAAATTAGCAAGGTTAGATTTCCTACTGAGGTATTTGCTTTTTGAGTCTATCGAACGCGTCTTTCTCGCGTTTGCCTTCCTCGCGTCGTCCGGCGGCGATATAAGCGAGACTCAGCTCATAATGAAAATCTGCGTTCTCAGGCTCAAGCTTCACTGCTGTTTCCAGATTGGAAATTGCGCCTTCGAAATTCCCAGTTGCGTACTGTAGTTGACCTCGTAAGGCGTGGAGGCGCGGTGTTGTGCCAGTCAAAACCGTCATTTGCTCAATTGCCTGCGCAGCGGCGTCGACTTTTCCTTCCTTGATCAGTGACGACGCAAACGCGTAGCAGAGTTCTACATTCGTCGATCCGGAAGACAGAACATCATGCAACAACGCGGCAGCTTTTGAATATTCTCGAGTGTTGAAATAGCTGAGACCTAATAGCCATCTGGCCTGGGTATTTGCCGGATTCGATTTGATCTCACTCTCGAGTGGCGCCAATGCTTCGCGGTACAACTCCGCGCGAAAGTACGCAAGCCCGAGATTGTAATCCAAGCCAGCCTGTTGAGGATTCCACTTTTTGGCGAGCCGGAATTCAACTGCGGCGGCGGTAAGGTTCTGCTGTCCTGCCTGTACAAGTCCTAGACTGTTATGAAGAGCTGAAATGATCTTTGTTAAATACGCTTCGCTTGCTTCGAGCTCTGATCGTGTCTTTGGGTCCAAAGAATTCTGGGTCTCGGTCGGGTGAGGTGTCTCATCGGGTAGTCTGGATGAGCCCATCGTCGATTGTTTGGCACTCAGGCTTTGAGTCATCTCGAATGCGCGGGCCTTCAGCTCAGAGGCCACTTGCAACTCTTTCCGACCCGCTTCGGTCTGTCCTGTTTGGAGAAGAGACTGTGCGAGCCGGTAATGTGCAGTCGTGACCTGGAATTTGTTGTGAGGCAGATTCGGATTCAGTTGAATCGCTTTCGTGAGCACGTTTATTGCCTGATCGTGTTTCTTCAATTCCTGATAAACTTGGCCCAACTGGAAATAAGGATCGGGATTGTTCGGTTGAATTCGAGAGGCGGTCGTCAGGAAGTCAATTGCCGGCTCCCATTTTCTCTGAAAGATGCAGGTGATTCCGAGATAGTAGTTGCTGAAGAAGTCGTTTGGATTTGCAGCTAGCTCGATCTTGAACTCGCCCTCGGCATTCGCTACTGCTGAGGCGCCTTCGTTCCAGAGATATGCCAGGCCCAGATTGTAATGAGCACCCGGAAACTGTGAATTCAAAGCGATGGCCCTTTTGAACTCTTCGATTGCTTCGGGTAGGCGGCCAGCTTCGCGAAAAGCTCTACCGATGGCGATGCGAATTTGCGGCTGCTCACCAAACTCAGCAATCATCGAATCAAAAACACGCCTTGCGTCAGTGAACTGGCGTTGCTGTAAATACGTAATTGCGAGAGTGAAACTAGTGTTGAAATCTTTTGGCGCAAGCTTCACGGCTACTTCGAGCGCTCTGGCAGATTTTTCGTAATCGCCGAGAGCAAAGTAGGTTTTACCTAAAGTTCTATGGACGTCCGCGTTGTTCGGTTGGAGTTGGGCAGCTTTGAGGAGATGGTCAAGAGCTTTGTCGAACTGCGCTGCCTCCAGGTAAGCCAAGGACAACTCGATCAGAAAATCGCTGTTTGTTGATTGATAATTCGCTGCTGCCTCGGCGGCCTCGAGCGCTCGTTCACGATTCATGAGCGCGCCATAAGTTTTCATCAGCCGGCGGTATTGTGCAGCCAGGATTGCTTTGAGTTCAGACTCTGCCTCGGCAAGTTTGCCTGCGCGCGCTAGCTGCTGGGCCGCCTCGTAACGTTGAGCCAGGGTGGCGTCCTGTGGCGAATTGAAAGAAAGAGGCGGCAGTAAAAAGGAGAGAATTATTAAGCACAGAGCCATGGCGACGAAAGTCGGTAACAAGAGTGGTTGGCCACTTTATATCACGATTCTCGTCATTGTCTGCGTGCAAGCGTGCCAGCGGCCTGCCCGGAGCAATCCATCACGTCAGCGGCTGGCTTCGACGAACGTCTTTGACGCTTATCTAAACACAAACATCCCGCCGGCAGACGGGTTCGATTTTCCGGTGGGCGATGCTAACGCCAAAGGCCTATACAAAGACCTTGCAACCGGCATCGAATACAGCGGCTGGCGCATCGACACTCACTTTGCAGAAAACTATCAGCTCGGCATTCACACCGGCGAAGACTGGAATGGCAACGGCGGCGGCAACACCGATCTGGGCCAGGACGTTCATGCAGTCGCGAATGGCCGAGTCACGTTTGCTCAAAACTGCGGCCGCTTGTGGGGCAATGTCATAACGGTCGAACATCACTTCTATGAAAACCACGAACACCGCCGGATCATTTCACTCTACGCTCACCTGAATGAGATCAAGGTAAAAGAAGGCGCCGTCGTGCAGCGCCGCCAGGTAATCGCAACCATCGGCCAGGATCCCGACAAAACCTACTCCCCGCACCTGCATCTGGAACTGCGTTGGGACGACAGCCTGTCGCCAACTTACTGGCCGTCGTCAAACGGGAAAGACGAAGCGTGGGTCAAGGAACACTATGCCGCGCCCAGCGCGTTCATTAACGACCATCGCAAACTCTTCGTGCCACAGAAAGAAGCCAAGCTGATCGTCGTGGACCAGGAAGGTTACAAAGCGAGGTTCTATCAGTCGGGTGTGTTGAATCAGGAGTACGACGTGAGTTTTGGTCAGGGCAAGGGCCAGAAGTTAGCTCAAGGAGACAACAAGACTCCAAAGGGTATGTACTTCGTGATTCAAAAACATCGCGGCAGTTTCGACGGTCCATACGGTGCGTATTACGGTGGGCACTGGATCAAGATTAACTACCCAAACAAATACGACGCGGATCGCGGCGCAACGCAACAGATGATCTCACGACAGCAGCAAGCGGCCATCACGTCAGCCTGGGAAAACCGAGCCGCCACACTCCAAACCACGAAGCTCGGCGGCGGCATCGGATTTCACGGCTGGATCAAAGAGTGGGACAACAATGGCCCGCGTCATCTTTCCTGGGGCTGCGTCGTGATGCACATTTACGACATTCAAAAGCTCTACGATCAAATCCCTGAAGGAACGATGGTCGTGATCCTGTGAGGGATTCTTTGTGCAACCTCTGTGTTCTCTGTGTCTCTGTGGTTATAGGAATGTACGATACAACAACCACAGAGTCACAGAGAACACAGAGGTTGCACAGAGAATAGTTTTCAATCCGTGCCTACCGGTCGCTATTTGAGTTCGTAGTTTCCAGCAACTCCTTGAGATAGTTCTGCCATATTGAAGCGACGGTGTGCGTGCCGTGCCCGCGAGTTTGATCCGTGATCGGTAACAGCACGTAGCGACCGTTCTTCACGCGTTTAATCTCCTGTTCCATCACTCCCAACTCCGGCGGGTTGATCAGATCGTCAGCGGAGTTAACTGCAATCAATGGTGCTCTGATCTTCTCGAGCATTGGAGATGGATTGTATTCACGCGACGAGTCGAAGTAGTAGAGCATGTCGTTCGCATCGGCTCGCACAACTGCACTTTTCACACGGTCTTCGTAGAACTTATCGGCGGCATCACGAGTGGGCGCCTGCTTGTGCCATTGCAATGGCGCGCTTCCCATTAGTAGCAGAATGTTCTGAGCAGCCGTCAGCCCTTGCATTGGCTCAGTTTTGTATTCACCGTTCTGCCACGCCGGGTCGTTGCGAATCGCATCCATAATCATCTTCCGCATGATTCGATTGCGACCAGCGATCTCGATCGGCATGCTCGCCAGCGGCATCAAGGCATCCATGAAGTCGGGATAAGTTTCACCCCAAACCCACGTGTGCATTCCGCCCATTGACGTACCCATGACGAGACGCAGGTGTTTGACGCCGAGCTTCTCGGTGATGAGTCGATACTGCGCGAGCACCATGTCGTCGTAGGTGTAATGAGGAAACTTCATGTGCAGCCCGTTGCTGGGTTTGCTTGATCGACCGTGTCCGATCGCGTCGGGAAGGATGATGAAATACTTAGTGGCATCGAGTAGTTGTCCGGGTCCAAAGAGGACATTGGCAAACTGTGGTGAAAGAAACTGCGCACCCGTGCCACCCGTGCCGTGCATGATCAGGACAGCGTTGCGCACCACGCCGCTGTTGTCTTTTGCAGGCGTGCCGATTGTGGCGTAATGAAGTTTCAGTTCGGGAAGAGTCTCACCTGAGCGAAACTTGAAGTCGTTGATTGTAAAGTCGCCCTCGACTGGTGCTGGATAGTTTGTTTGTTGTCGTGCGGGAGTTGTTTGAGTGAACGCGAGCGAGCAGGCAGCGACGACGATTGTAAAAATTAGCGGGATGCGAGTACGCAGATTGTACATACAACCTCTTCTGTTGGTGACAGGATTGCAAACCACGTCAAGTATGTCACCTCGCGGCGTCTATCTGAAGTCAGAACCACCTCGCGGTAGCGGGTGGGTACGCCGTAGGCACCGTCGATCGCTGCACGGCACCCACCCGCTACCGCGAGGTGGTTCTGACTGTATCCAAGGCAGATTCAAGTTTGCTGTCGCTCACCGAACCAGTAACAAAGGCCGTCTGGCGCTACAACGTAGAACACCTTCCAGACGGAGTCACCGTGATCCTCGTTACTGAAATCAGAGAGTTCCTTTTGCAGACCCTTGGCTTTGAATTCTGCCAACAACGACTCAACGTCCGTCACATGAAAGGCGCAACCATCCTGGGTGGGATCGCCATCGTTTTCAGCAAGTCTCATCTGAACCTGGTCACGTGCAAGAACAGCTGCTTTGTGTGGCGCGTCACTTTCCGACACTACTCGGAACCCAAGCACATTCTCATAAAACGGCAGGGCCGCAGCGAGATCTTTAACCGGCAGGTTCATATTGTCGCCCTGATAGCCAAATGCTTTCTCGAGTGATGACATCAGCTCTCCTTCATTTCTTGTAGACGGCAATTCCCCAAAAATTGATGTCGGGTGGCAGACTGTTCCAGTGGTCGAATGCGTGCGAATCATCCGATTTGTAGCGTAGCTTGTAGTTTCCCGCAGGCAGAGTAATTACCACATCAACTTTTCTGTTCTTACCCGCACCCCCTGCATGTGTGGTCTGAGGCTCTTTCATTTCCCACACGCGTGAGCCTTTGTCATCTTCGATCCAGCCGTAGTCAAACATTTCACCGGGCTGACCTTCGCCGATCGCAAAGATGCGCACGCCCTGACTGCTCGCGAGGCTAAACGGCACAGTCTTATCTTCGTTGTCGAGTACTTCAACAATCTGTGCGACCAACGGCAGCTTTACCAGATCAGCGGGCATGGGTTTGGAATAGAGTTCTCCATACAGTTTCACCAATGGCAGACTATCATTCGCGCGTCCCACGCTTTGATAGATCCTGAACTTTGTGACCAGGTCTGTGCGATAGATATCGGCGTAGGGTTTCGACGCCAGCACGTTGAGCTGATTCTTTACTTCTGCAACCGGAGTATTCCAATTAATGTCAGGGATGGTCTCGCCGAACTTTTCCGGAAAGATGAACGTCTTCAAAAAGGCCATGCCGACGGCCGAGCTTAGCGCATCGCCGGCGCCGAGATCCGTTGGACGGCTGAGATTGTCAGAGTTGGCCATGATGATGAAGGTCATGTTTCGCTCAGGCACTTTCAAAATAAATGATGAGTTGCCGGTCCAGTAGCCGTAATGCCAAATCAGCTTCGTGCCTTTGTAGTTAGTGGTAAACCATCCGAGACCATAAGGAAGCGTTTCGCCTTTAGTTGAAACGGTCGGCGTGAAAGCGAGTTGTTGCGTTTCTTTCTTGAGGAACTTGTTCTGGTCGATCGCAATGTCATATTTCGCCATATCCAGAACAGTTGAGATCAATCCGGCGGAAGTGCTGAAACCCTGTGGGTAGCTGATTTTTGTGACTTTGAATTCGCGGTCAAGTGCATAGGGTTGGGCCAATGCTTTTACGACCGTGTCGAACCTTTGCTGGTGCTTGTCCGTAATCAGGGCTCCGCCCAATGGCGACTCGTGCGCATGAACGAGTTTCCAGGCGCCGTCTTGTTTATTCCAGAAGTACGAACATCTCCACGGGCCTTCAGTGCGCGGTGGTTCATTCGGAGCCGTAATGGTTGTGGTCGCAAAAAAGGTTGCGAGGGCGCTGTTGTCGTAAACCGCGACCTCGAGGTTGTGAACCTGGATGTTCACCTTCACATCGTTCTTGAATGCTTGTCTTAACTGCGGCGCGTCAATAAACGTCGTTAAGAATCCTTCGCCTCGAAAGCGGTTGTGCTGCGGAGCCAGGCGCCGCTCAATCTGATCGACGCTACTCGAATTGAAGCCCCCAACGATATCCATAACTGCGGCTTTCACTTCGGCCTCCGCCGCTTCATTTGTGTTTGGCGATCGTGTGCTGACAATCTTCGGGACGTTCGGCGCAGTTTCATTCATGTCGAGAGGTTCGAGAATGTTGGAGATTAGAAGTTCGGCGAACGACCTCCCACTGGCGCGCTGAACTACCTTATCCAGTTCAGCAAAACGATTGCCGTTATAGCTGTAGCGCTCGCCGGGATTTCCCTCAGATGTGTGCGAGAACAAGTGACGCACTCTGATGACACCATCGCTCTCGAGCACGATGCCGTACTTCGAGACAGGATCGTCCAGGTTGACCTTTCCCTCCTGGATCAGCTGCATCAGTATCGTCGAGGCAAACGTCTTGGTGAGGGAAGCGAGGTGATAGGCCGTGTGATCGGTTGCTGGAATCTTGTTTTCGACGTCTGCATAACCGAACCCCTTCGCCCAAATCACTTTTTGATCTTTCACAATGGCGGCGGAGTAAGCGGGTATTTTGAGGTCTTGTCGCAGACTTTCGAGTTGTGTCTCAAGACGGGCGATCCGTGCTGATTCGGACAGGTCGTCTATCGGGTCAGCTCGTACAAATACAGCCTGCCCCAGAACGGCCACTATCGCGATGAGGGCCACTAAGCCTGGTGCTTTGAACTTCATATTGATCTCCTTTCCGTACTGAGGTGCTCTGGAACGGCCATATACCGTTAACTGTGAAAGACGTGCAGAGGAAGTGTTCCGTTAACCAAACACCGCCGCTGGGAGATTTGTGCAAGTGGGATCCCACAGTAAAACGGAACTTTTGGCGATTTCGAAAGTGAATCTTCTCTGGGCAACCTCTGTGTTCTCTGTGACTCCGTGGTTATAGGAATGCACGATACAACAACCACAGAGTCACAGAGAACACCGAGGCTGCACAGAGAAGAATTTTCTCTCAACGTTTTCCTGTCGACACAAGTAGATCATAGGTGAGAGGTCAATGAGTCCAGCGGCAACAATCGAAGCCCACGAATTTACCGTCGCTTCTGAAAAACGGTTGCCTGAAAATGTTTCGACTCAAATCCCGGGAACAGTGGCGCGGCTCATTGAGCGCGCTGCCGCCGGTGATATGGTGGCTTTTGAAGAGATCATGAAGCACTCTGAGAAACGAGTAATGCGGATGACGTGGAGGTTGTTGGGAAATGAAGCCGATGCTCGCGACGCTGCGCAGGAAGTGTTTCTCAGGGTGTACAAGTACCTGGGACGCTTTAAACAAGATCAGCCGTTCTTCGCCTGGGTATATCAAATCACCCTCAACGTCTGCCGCGATATAGCGAAGAAACGTCAGCAATACAATACTCAATTCGTCTCGCTGGAAAACGGCAATGAGGCAACTTCCGTGGTCTCTGATCAAGATGCTGAAGAAACTCTCATTCGCGTGCAGGAGCGTGAACTGATGTTGCGAGCCATCGCGACCCTTCCTGAGAGAGAACGCGCGGCCATTTTGCTTCGCGATCTCGAGGGGTTAAGTACGGATGAAGTCGCACACATCATGAAGTCGACCGCTACGACCGTTCGTTCTCAGATCAGTTCCGCGAGGCAGAAGATCAGAGTGTATTGCGGTCGATATCTTAAAAAGAGAGAGGAGCGACGGTCCGATGAACTGTAAGCATGTTGAGCCGTTGTTGTCGCTCTATGTGGGCCGCGATCTGGAGGAAGACCAGTCGCAGTTGGTTGCGGCCCATTTGCAATCCTGCACGCACTGCAGTCGTGCCGCAGATGAATACGCGTGGGCCAGTCAGCTGCTGCACGGGTACGAACCTCCTCGCTTCAGCGACGAAGTCTACACCGGCATCCGCGAAGGGGTGCTCAATGAGATTGAGCGCGAGTCACACGCACCCGTGTGGCCCAGTGTCTTCTCGCAGTTGTTTTCGGCATTGGTCCAACCGCGCATGAGATGGATAACAGCCGCGCTGCTGCTTGCGATATCCGTGACTGCTCTGTACTTGAGTCGCAGGCCTTCGCGCCAACTACCAAATGATCCGCAGATTCTTGTTTTAACAGGAGATCCGAATCAAGCTGGTGACGCCGGATCAGAAAGCAGAAGTGAACCTGGGGGTTCCTCTCCGGTTTTAAACAAAGAGAAAGTTCGTATCGCTATCACGCATCGTCGAACCACTCGCAAGAGAGAAGCAAACGCCGGTGTAGTCGCAACCAACAGTTCGCGTACGAAGGTTGGCCCCCAGCCACCATCATCAGCTCCCGCACCGATGAGGGTGGAAATACAAACAAGCGATCGTAATATACGCATTATCTGGTTATCCGGTCAGCGTCCCGTTGCCGGTGGAAGCGACGGCTCGAAAGGCCTATAGGAGAAGATTTCATGTTGAGTTTCATCGCAAAATCAGTAGCAACACTTGTGCTTACCTTAATGGTGATACCCGCAGCACCAGCACAACAACCGACGCCCACGCCGGAGAAACCAAAAGACGACTTCGTCACTGAACGGCAGTTCAAGAGTAAGATTTTTGAGGTGAAGTACCGTGAACCGAGCAGTCTCGCAAGTGTTCTGCGTCAACTCGGCAGCGGGTTTAAAGGCGCAGGCATCTCGGCCAATAATGAGTTCAACACGCTTACGGTGCGTGATTTTCCAGAGAACCTCGTGACGATCGAAGAAGCTATCAAACGTCTCGACACACCGGCTGCGCCTCGATCCAGTGTTCAAATGCATATGCACGTATTACTGGCATCGAACCGCAGTGGTCCTGCGCCGGTTGAAGAAATCCCGGGTGAGTTAAAGGACGTAATCACTGAGTTGCGTGGAACGCTTACCTACCGCAACTATGAGCTTGTTACTTCTGTATTGCAGCGACTCACGGAAACAAATCATGCGCTGACAGGCAATGGTCTCGCGCAGATCCCGGGCGATTCAGGTATGAGTAAGGTTAGTTACGAGTACTATGTTAACCAGCTCTCATTTGTGCCGAGTGCGTCGGGTAGTCAGGGAATTCAGATACAGGACTTCACCTTTGTACTTCAGGGCGAGGGGATTCGCGGTCGAGTGCAGACTGCCCTTAACCTGCGAGATGGAGAGAAAGTGGTTGTGGGCACGGCGACGATCAACGATCGTGCGTTGATCGTAGTGCTAATTCCCAAAATCGTAAAGTAGGAAGGCGTTGCACAAAAAGTTAACAAATCCCGCCCACGGCAGTGGGCGGATGATTCAAGTCCTTTCTATAAAATGCCTCTTCTAAACCGTTCTTAATCCCGCTCACGGAAGTGAGCGGATACTTCAAGTCCGACCTATTGATCGAGCAAGATAAATAGTAAGGACCTGAACGATCCGCCCACTGCCGTGGACGGGATTGATTTGTGCAACGCCAAGTAGGAAAGCTAGTCGGCTGCCTTGCCACGCTCCCTGAAGAGCAACAACCCATGCAGCAACAACATCACCACCGACGCAATGATTACGGCACTCAATCCTGTACGTACATTGCCACCAACTGCGCTCGAGACGTAACCTACCGCGGGTGGAATAACGAGTAGTCCGGCGAAGCCGACGCCCATCACCCAGCTCATGGCAGTGCCTGCAATCCGCGGGTTCATTACTGACGCGAGGCCCACCGAAGTAGGAAAGATTGGCCCCATCCCAAAGCCGGCTGCGATGAGACCCAGTCTCACCGTTCCCGATGAACTCGTCGTAAAGGCAATTAGAAGCGATACCGTTGTGAGCAGTGAACCAGCCGTCATCAACCAGATGCTATTGACACGCAAAACGCCCAAAAGAACACTCGATACAAGCCGCCCTATTAACAACGCTGTGGCAAATAGTGAGAGCGTACGCAACGCATAGCCGGCAATTCCGACGCCGATTAGATCAGCTTCGAAAAATCTGTTGAGAGCGTCGGGAGACATGCGAGTCATTGCTTCCAGGTGCGCGGCAGTAACACCCTGGCTGGCAAGTATGTTTGCATCGCGCTCCATAAAAGTGACGACCCATTTGCCGACCGATACTTCAGCGCCGACGTACATGAACAGCGCGAGGGCAAGCAGCAGGAACGATGGATTGGCAAATAGTGAAACCGCTTCACCAGCTCCGGATGAATGTGATTGCGTGGGCGCGGGAAAGCGTGAGGTCACAATTAGAAGTAACAGGACTACAGTTAAGGCACCCAACGACCAGAAGATCACTTCAACTCCACCTTGTCTTTGAAGTGCTTGCACTACGAGTGGAAGGGAAGCGAGACCCAGACCAAAGCAGATGTCCAAAAGATTCAGTACCGAGTTTCGCCGAGCGGCGGCGACTTCGGCGACGAGAGCGTGCCCCGAAGCAACGATCGCGTTGGCGCCAAACCCCAGCACGAGAGAACAGCCGAAGATCAAAATCAGCGCGGAGGTCGCTTGCACCCTCGTCACTATCAACGCGAATCCGATCATCGAACCGATTACACAAACTGAACCAACCAGTAGCGCAACTTTACTTCCGATTCGGTCGATGATTGGCCCACTCACGGCGTAGGCCAGGACCGCACCGACGGCATTGATAAGGAGAAACGTGCCGACAGCGCTGTCGCTCGGGAGAAACTGATTGCGTTCCAGGGTCGGTAGCACTGAGCCAGGGAGTGCGGCAAGTAATCCATACACAAAAATCCCGAGGAAAGCGATAATCATTAGTACTGATGTGCGGTGTTCGGTCATATATAAGTATGTGTACACGGATAAACACAGATCTCAAAGCACGGATTTTGCTTTACCTGTATGAATCGGTTTTAAAAAACCGGTCAAATCCGTGGCTGGTGCTGGTGGTGCTTTTGTTTGTCTGGCCCGTATCGGCTCAAACGGCTGAGTGGCGATACTATGGGGGCGATGAGGGTGGCTCGAGGTTTTCTCCGCTCGCTCAAATCAATACCGCAAACGTTCAATCTCTCAAGCGCGCCTGGACCTATCACACCGGTGAATTGGACCTGGGTCTGCCCACTGCTTCGTTCCAGGCGTCCTTCTCGTGTACTCCTCTTGTGATCGATGGCGTCATGTATCTATCAACACCATCGAGCCGGGTGATTGCCCTTGACGCTGAGACTGGCCGAGAACTCTGGAAGTTTGATCCACAAGCAAATAAGTCTCAGCGCGAGTTCAATTCACATCGCGGCGTAGCTTATTGGGAAAACAAGAAAACCGCAGAACGCCGTATCTTGTTTGGCACCGTTGATGGGCGATTGATCGCGCTCGATGCTGCTACAGGCAAACCTGTATCGCAGTTTGGCATTGATGGCGTTGTGGACCTTCGTGCCGGTGGCGCTGACAAGTTCAAGCAGGAATCTTCATGGGGAGCGCGTGTGACTTCGCCTCCGGTCGTGTACAACGATCTCGTCATCATTGGTTGGGGACTGCCCGAATTTCCAGGTAAAGGTCCGAGTGGTGATGTTCGTGCCTTCAATGTTCGGACAGGGAAACTGGTTTGGACATTCCACACGGTACCGCATCCCGGCGAGTTTGGGAGCGACACATGGAGTTCTGGCGCGTGGAAAGATCGAATGGGCGCGAATGTTTGGTCCATAATGAGCGTGGACGAAGCTCGGGGCATCGTCTACTTACCTGTCGGTTCACCTGCTTACGATTTCTACGGCGGAGATCGAAAAGGGAAGAACTTGTTTGGCAACTCGCTGGTGGCGCTCGATGCAGCAACCGGCAAACTGAAATGGTACTTCCAGCTAGTGCATCACGATCTCTGGGACTACGACCTACCAGCTCAACCGTCATTGATCACAGTTCGACGTGAAGGCCGTTCGGTTCCTGCAGTCTCCGTGGTAACGAAGATGGGGTTTGTTTTTGTTTTCGACCGCGTAACCGGAAAACCTTTGTTCCCGATCGAGGAGAGGCCGGTGCCGCAGAGCAATGTTCCCGGTGAAGAGACCTGGCCCACGCAGCCATTTCCTATTAAACCTCCTGCAATAGCTCGTCAATCAATGACACGTGACGAGATAAGTAAGGTTTCTCCTGAATCGCAAAAGTACTGCACTGAACTATTCGACAAACTCGTGAACAAAGGCATGTACACGCCGGCAGGACTCGAACCGACGTTGATGTTTCCCGGTTACCACGGTGGCGGAAACTGGTCCAGCGCCTCGTTTGATCCGTCATCAGGTTATCTGTTCGTGAACATGAATGAGGACGGTGCTGTCGGACAGATGAACCCGCAGCCTCCGGGCTCAGCAATTCCTTATGTGCGAGCCGGAAGATTTGAAGAGTACGCGTGGTTTCGCGATCGCAATGGTCGTCCGTGTCAGCAACCGCCGTGGGGAACGTTGACGGCGGTGGATTTACAGAAGGGTGAAATCGCATGGCGAGTTCCGCTTGGTATTGTTGAAGAGCTCGAAGCCATAGGCATTCATAACACCGGGACACAAAACCTCGGCGGCTCGATCGTCACGGCAGGTGGCCTGGTCTTTATCGCGGGCACGACAGATCATCGCTTTCGTGCGTTTGATGCGAAGACGGGAAAACAACTATGGGAAGCGCAGCTCGAGGCGAATGGTCACGCGACACCGATGACGTTCCAGGGAAGGAATACCGGGAAGCAGTTTGTAGTGGTTGCGTCAGGCGGTGGCGGCTTTCTGAGAGCGCTGAGTAAAGTGCTGTCGGATGAAGTTGTGGCCTATTCGCTACCGTGAAAATTCGCCGATTTGCAAACCAGCAAAGTAGCGCATTATGTCGTTTCTATGAGGGGAACTTGGAGCCTCAGCCTGGTTCCTTCTGCCGCCTTGGTTAAGATGTCGACCTTCGCGCCAATTAGTTCCGCTCTTTCATGTATAGCAGCAAGCCCAATCCCGTGGCTTTCTTGAATCGCTCCGAAATCGATGCCGCGCCCGTCGTCTTCGACGACAATCGACGCCAGATCTTCGTCGAGACTGAGTTTGACTGAGATCTTATGTGCTTGAGCATGTTTGAGCGCGTTGGTGATCGCCTCCTGGGCCATTCTATATGCAGCAGTTTCCACCATTGGGTGGAGGCGCGGAAAATCCGGAGAAACGTCTAATTCAAAAATAACGCCCGATCTTTCTGTCACCGTGCTCAGCTCCTGCATAAAACTTCGCAAGGCAGTAACCAACCCATGGTGTTCCAGAACCGAAGGGTGCAAAGCGTGGGCCGTTCGCCGGAGCGTCTCATGAGTTTGCTGTATTAGCTTTTCCACTTTTACCAGATCGCTTTGAACGGACACTTCTTCGGGTAGCAAGCGACTGAGCTTTTGTCCGAGATGTTCCAGATAAATGGTGGCAGCGGCTAGATCCTGCGAGGCTTCATCATGCAGGTGTCTTGCGAGGGTTCGTCGTTCGTCCTCGCGAGCGAATTCGAGTCGTTCGGCCAAATGCCGCCTCGAGTTCTCGATCCGCTTTTGTTCGGTTATGTCTGTGCCCACGACGAGCACTGACGAGATTTCACCATCCGAGTTGACCGGAACATAACGAATTCGATAGCTGCGGAAGTTAACATCCGCCGCCTCGAATTCTGAGGTTATGCCGTTCCGGAATACGTTGGTGAGACACTGTTCAGCAAGCTCTTTCGAGTCGGGGTGTAGGAACTTGGAGAGATGTTGGCCAAGAACCTCTTCTTTCACGAATCCGGGAGCTGTGTGATTGATAAAGCGTATGACGCCAGCGCGGTCGAGAATCAAAACATGGTCCGGAATATTTGCCAGCAGATTACGTAACCGCTCTTCGGAGTCTCGCAGTTCCTCTTCGGCCCGTTTTCGTTCAGAAATGTCGTTGTGGGCAACAACCGCTCCTCCTTCACGTCGCTTTAAGCGCGTCACCATCATCAGAAACCAGCGATGTGTGGTGGGGGAATGGCACGGATACTCTAGTCGAAAATACTCTTCCGAACCTTCGCAGACTGCCTGAATTCCATCGAGCGCTTTTTGAACTTGCACATCACCGCCGTTGGCAGCCTTACGGCAAACGTCGAGATAGTTGACGCCGGCGCCGACTCGGTCTTCGTTTCTCAAGCCGTTGTTTCGCGCAAAATCGTTCCACGCTGAATTAACTGCAATGATGTTGCCGTGGCTGTCGAGGACCGCCACATGTGTGTTGAAGGAGGAGAGGATGGCCCGACTGAGTTCCTCGCTTTGGCGTAACGCCTCTTCGGCGCGCTTTCGTTCAGTCAAATCCAGAATGAATGCCAGGTACCCGCGTACATTTCCTTCTTCATCCAAATGCGGTTCATAGTTGACCTGCACATGCCGCTGCCCCGCGCCTTTATAGTTCAGCCAGGTAGTGAAAGAGACTTTGTGGCCTGCCAGCACCTGCTCAACGTGCGGGCGGATGCTTTCGTAAGCGACTGGGCCGAGAATCTCGATGAGGTGCTTGCCGGAAACTTCGTCGCGAGAATGACCAAACCAATCCTCGTAACCTTTATTGGTAAACTGATAGCGTTGCTCGGAATCGACATAGGAGATTAAAGCCGGCAAAGCATCGATCACGAGCCGCAGCTGTTCCTGGTGAAACCTGAGTGCATCCTCCGCAACATCATCGTGCGCACTTTGATCGGGGACAAATGCAAACGGATTGGCTGACATCGTAGTTCTCTTTAACGCTCCAGACAGCAACTCTACTCATCGTAAATTGATACGCGTCTCAAATTGCAGGATACGCGTATGCGCGTGAGACCTCAGTTTTCAGGCATCTGCTGCACGTGAAGGAAAAGGGGTTCGGCCATAATAAGGAATTTGGTTGAAGCAGTGAAGCAGACACGACATTTTTCCGCGCAAAATGGCCGGCCGTCTCATGCATGGAGACGGCCGGCCGTGTAAGTAGGATGTTAGTTACGACTCGGTGAAGGCGTCGACGTTGTGGTTGTAGTTGCTGTTCGGGTACGCGCCGGTGTTATTGAGCGTCTGTAGCCAGAAGTTGTACCCGCCTATGTTGAAGTCCGGCGCATTGTCGGGATTGCGACGGAGGTATCCGAAGTACTCGAAGAGCACGAAATGGTATGAGCCTGATCTCAGTAAACTCATTCGCGGCGCAATGCCACCAACGGATCAACCTTCGTGGCGCGACGCGCGGGTATGTAGCAGGCAAGTAATGCGACTACGAGAGCGCCGGCCGCGACGACCGCAAAAGCAACCACGTCGGTTGTGGCAACGCCAAATACCACGGATCCCAATACCCTCGTCAATACAATCGCAACTGCGACACCGATTGCTGTACCGATCGCCGTGAGCTTCATTCCATCGCCCACGATCAGCAACAGCACGCTGCGTCGCTGTGCGCCGAGTGCCATCCGAATGCCGACTTCGCTGGTCCGCTCGATCACGTTATACGACAACATCCCGTAGATACCAGTTGCCGCGACAATCAATGCGAGCAAACCTAAAGTGCTTGAAAACCACGCACCTGTTCGTGCCGGTTCTAACGCTCGCCTCACATTTTCTTCGAGTGGTTCGACCGTTACGAAAGCATCTTTATCGATCGAGCGCGCTGCTTCTCTGATCGCATTCACATTCCCGTTGGTCCGCAAGACAATGCTGCTTCCCACTAACTGCGCGAGTGAAGCCGTCGTATAGAATAAAGGTCCATCCACTTTACCCACGTGCGTGCTGCTAATGTCGCTGACGACGCCAACAATCTCGTGCCCGTTGCCATCACCGTCCCTGAAATACTTTCCGATCGGATCGGCGCCGGACCAGAAACGATTAGCCATGGCCTGCGTGATCACCGCTGGTGATTGACCAATGCGTATATCTTCGTCTGTAAATCCGCGTCCCCGCTGTAAACGAATACCAAGAGTTTGGAAATACTCTGGAGACACCCGATTAGCGTTCACGCTGATGCCTGATCCCTGCCCGTCGATGTCGATCGCATCGTCGCGCCTGCCGGCAAAAGGCATGATT
>JBKPPU010000038.1:0-6109 GCA_046733695.1 Acidobacteriota bacterium | reverse complement strand
TTCAGTTCGCACGCGTCGAACGGGGCCAGTCAAACCGTCACGGGACCTGTCGCTTTCAACCGCTGGACTTACGGCTGGGGCACTTCCGGCTTTTGCTGTCAGGGGATTTTGAGCACTTGCCGCGGCGCTCACAACCATCAGGCAAAGCGTAACTAAGCAGAATCGGTTAAGCATACTAGACATTGTTTTCTCCATCAGTCGCTGAGGCAGGCCAGCGTGGGAAAGATTAGTGAAAGGCGGGCAGGTCACACTTTACTTCCGTCAGGACGCCCAACGGCCCAACACATACTAACGAAGTTAAACGCAGTTTGTCTATAGGTAAGCCACAAAAAGGCACAAAAGGTACAAGAGGCGTTCTGTTTTGTGCCTTTTGTCCCTTTTTGTGGCTAATTTTCAGCAGCGAACAGGGTGTTGGTGCGGCTCGTGGCCAGCAATTCGTGGGCAGTTCGGTAGACTTCAGCGACCGAGATACTTGCGACCGAGGGGCTGAAGACGATCCGGTGCTGCTCGCCGACCGGCGTATAGCTGTGCGGGTCGGGACGATCGAAGAGCACAATGACCGGCGTTCCAACGGCTGCCGCAACGTGCGCCGGGCCGGTGTCGTTCGAAATGAAGAGCGTTAGTCGTGCTTGTGCCGAAACGAGCTGACCGATGGTTAGCCGGTCAAAGAAGATTGTTTTAGCCGGAAATACCGTCTTCATTTGCGGCACCATCTCTCGCTCTTCCGGTCCCGCGAAGACAATCACCCGGACGCGGTCATTTCGAGTCAGGTGATCCGCGACTTCGGCAAATCTCTCGAGCGGCCAAATACGCCCGGCGTGCCCGGCGCCTGGAAAGAGCCCGACCAACAACTCTCCTGATTGCGCCTTCTCTTTTTTCAGCATTGCTTCGACTGCTGCATCATCAGCAGCGCTGGTCTTCAAGACCGGAGTTCTCGGCGGGCTCTGAATGCCGAGCGGTTTCAGCAGCTCCAGGTAGCGATCGACGAGATGAGCCTCAGTCGGTTCCCGCTGTGGTCGTGGCTTGAAATTGGAGAGGAAATCGAGCGAGCGATTTTCACGTCGCGAGTAAAGCCGGTGCGGCGCGCCGGAAAGAAACCCGAGTATGTTCGTCTCGTAGTAACTGTGCAGGTCGATGACAAAGTCGTACTTTGCTTTGCGAACCGTGGAGACAAACCTTGCGACACGTCCGATCGAAACGAGCGTTGGTCCATCCCGCAGCCCGACACGGTCTACTTCCAGAATCTCGTTTGCATAACCCGAAAGACTCAGCAACTCCTTACCCGGCTTTCCAACCGCCACAGTTATCTGCGCATTCGGAAAGCGGCTTCGGATCGCCCGCAACGCGGGCAAACTCATGACGACGTCGCCGAGCTGCCCGAAGTCGATAACGAGAATGTTGCGCGGATCGAACACAGCTAAATATTTCTGAGATCGATTCCCGTCATCTCAGCTGGCTTTTCCAAACCAAGCAGACCGAGCAGTGTCGGAGCTACGTCTTCGAGTGCGCCGCCGCTGCGCAGTTTCGCTCCGATAGATTCTTCGTCGATCAAGTGAAATGGAACGGGGTTCGTCGTGTGCGCCGTGTGCGGGCTGCCGGTGGTGGGATCGATCATCTGTTCGGCATTGCCGTGGTCGGCTGTGATCAGCGTGATGCCACGCGCTTCACGGATACGCTTTGTGATCCAACCGAGACACGTGTCGACGTACTGGCAGGCCTCGATCGTTTTATCCAACTTACCTGTATGGCCCACCATGTCGGGGTTCGCGAAGTTGATAACGAAGACATCCGTTTCGCCTTCATCAATTGCTCGTAACACTTTGTCGGTCACTTTAAATGCCGACATCTCGGGTTGCAGATCGTACGTCGCGATCTTTGGCGACGGCACCAGGAGACGCTGCTCACAGGGAAATTCCTTTTCGACACCACCGTTGAAGAAGTACGTCACGTGCGCGTATTTCTCAGTTTCAGCGAGGCGATAATTGCGGACCTTCAGATCACCCCACGCTTCCGCGAGTACGCGTGCGTGCTGTCGTGGCGGAAACGCGATGGGAAGATCGAAGGTGTGGTCGTACATCGTGAAGCAGACAAAATGAACACGCGGCCGATCCGTAATCTCAAACTCATTGAAATCCGGTATCGCCAAAGCCCTCGTTAACTGGCGCGCACGATCGGGCCGGAAGTTGAAGAAGATCACCGAGTCGTCGTCTTTGATCGTCGCGACTGGAGAACCATCCTTACGAACGATCGCAATCGGCTCGACGAACTCATCCGTCACGCCGCGTTTGTAAGATTCATCGATGCCCGCGATTGGATCTGTTGCTCGTTCGCCGATTGCTTTAGTCAACAAGTCGTAGGCTCGCTGCGTTCTTTCCCAACGCTTGTCCCGGTCCATGGCGTAATAACGACCGACCAAGGTAGCGATTTCGCCGCAGCCAATCTCGGCCAGCTTTCTTTGCAGCGCCGCGATGTAATGAGTAGCGGAGGATGGCGGAGTATCGCGTCCATCAAGAAAGCAATGCACGTAAACGCTTTCGAGGCCATGGTCTTTGGCCATCTTCAGCAACGCATATAAGTGCGTTAGAGAGGAGTGCACCTGACCGTCGGACATGAGCCCCATCAGATGAAGCGCTTTGCCGCGCGTCTTCGCACCATCGATTGCCTGGATCAATACTTTGTTGCGAAAGAACTCGCCCGTTTCGATCTCGTGATCGACCAGCGAAACATCCATGCGAATCACGCGACCCGATCCGATATTGAGATGTCCGACTTCGGAGTTTCCCATCACGCCGGCAGGCAGACCAACGCGCGAGCCATGTGCTTCGAGCAGGGTGCTCGGATACTTTTCTGAGAGCTCGTCGTAGAAAGGAGTCGTGGCAAGCGTGATCGCGTTGCCCTCACGAGAAGCAGAATAACCCCAGCCGTCAATGATGATCAGGGCCAGCGGCCCACGTTTCTTAGACATGTTTAGCCACAGATTTCACTGATTGAAAAAATGCTTTACGGCCGGGGAAACGTGCGGCGCCGCGGAGATCTTCCTCGATTCGCAGTAGTTGGTTGTATTTCGCCGTGCGATCGGTGCGCGACAATGATCCGGTCTTGATTTGTCCGGCGTTCGTCGCCACGGCGAGATCGGCGATAAACGGATCTTCAGTCTCACCTGAACGGTGCGAGATGATCGTCGTGCAACGATTTCTCTGGGCCAACTCGATACAATCCAAAGTTTCCGTGAGCGTTCCGATCTGGTTGACCTTGATGAGGATCGAATTCGCAACTCCCAGGTCGATCCCTTTTTGCAGAAACTTCGTGTTGGTCACAAAGAGATCGTCACCAACCAATTGCACTTTGTTTCCAATCTCATCGGTCAAACTTTTCCATCCGGTCCAATCGTTTTCCGCCATGCCGTCTTCGATCGAGATGATCGGATACTGCTCGCACCATTTCTTCCAGTAAGCGACCATCTCATCACTGCTGAGTTTTCGCTTGTCGCTCTTCTTGAAGACGTATTTCTTGCCGTCGTAAAACTCGCTTGCCGCCGGGTCGAGCGCGAGTAGACAATCGGCACCCGGCTTGTAACCAGCCTTCACAACCGATTCGAGAATCGTTTCCACAGCTTCTTCGTTCGACTTCAGATTCGGCGCGAACCCGCCTTCGTCACCAACGCTCGTCGCATAACCTTTGCTCTTCAAAACAGACTTGAGTTGATGAAAAATCTCAGCGCCGGTTCGTAGCGCTTCCGTGAAAGTCGCGGCGCCGCACGGAACCACCATAAACTCCTGGAAGTCGACATTGTTATCGGCGTGTGCGCCGCCATTGACGATATTCATCATCGGCACCGGCAACGTACGCGCGTTTGGACCACCGAGATATCGATAAAGCGGCAATTCCAACTGTGCTGCCGCGGCACGAGCCGTCGCCATCGACACGGCAAGCAATGCATTCGCGCCGAGTTTGGCTTTGTTTGGAGTGCCGTCGAGCTCAATCAGCGCGCGATCGACTTCCGCTTGATCGAGTGCGTCGAACCCCTGCAGCGCCGGAGCGATCACGTCGTTAACGTTTTGAACTGCTTTCAAAACTCCTTTGCCGCCGTAACGCTTCTTATCGCCGTCGCGAAGTTCAACAGCTTCATGTTCACCGGTTGAAGCGCCTGAAGGTACTGATGCACGTCCGATCACGCCATCGGCCAAAACTACTTCCGCTTCTACAGTCGGATTACCCCGCGAGTCCAGTATTTCCCGTGCCAGAACGTGCTCGATCCAACTCATTCTTCGTCTCCCCTTCTTCGTCAGTTTGTTGCACTTCGAGTTTCACACGCATCACGCGACGCTTCTCGACGCGTTCGATCTTAAATACCAGGCCATCACGCTGGACCACTTCTCCGGGCTTGAGAACGTGGCCCGCTTCAGTCATCAAAAATCCTCCGATAGTTGTGTAAGCTTCTGACTCGGGAACCGAGAGTTTCAGCCGGCGATTGAGATCCCGCACTGCCAATCCTCCGGCCAGCACAAACGTGCATTTGTCGACCTGAGTGATCTGCTCGTTCACTTCCTCATCGTGCTCGTCGGAGATTTCACCCACGATCTCCTCGAGCAAGTCTTCCAGCGTGATGATGCCTTCGAGTCCGCCGTGTTCATCCACTACAAATCCAAAATGCATCTTCGCTTTCTGCATCTGGCGTAGCACGTGTTCCAGCCGCGCTGTATCCACGACGTACAGTGGCGGTTGCAACACATCCTCGAGTTTGAATTTTTCGGGATGGAGCAGATACGGCATTACGTCTTTGCTATGAATGAACCCGCAAACGTCGTCGAACGATTCGCGGTATACGGGCAAACGCGAATATCGATGCTGGTCGAACGCTTTCGTGATCTCTTCGAGATTGCACGTGTTGGGAATCGCGGCCATCTCGGTGCGCGGGACCATCGCTTCACGCACGACCGTGTCAGAAAACTCAAACACGCGATGTATCAGACGGCGCTCTTCGGCGCGCAGGTGACCACTCTCGCGCGAGATGTCGATGAGCCGCCGCAACTCTTCTTCGGTATAGGTTGATCCGTGTTCACCAGTCGCCTTGATTCCCACGAGCTGAACCGTGCGCGCACTCGCCCAATCGAGCGCACGTATCGGCAAACTGAAGACGCGATAAAAGAGTTGCATCGGTAACGCCACCGCGAGTGCGACTCTTTCGGCGAGTGCGAGGCCCATTAACTTCGGCGCCTGCTCACCAAGCACGATGTGTAGTGAAGTGATGATTATGAAGGCAACGGCGAATGCGATCGCGTGTCGCCACGCTTCGGACCAGCCGGCGAGCGGTCCTTCCAGCAGTCGCGCGATGGCCGGTTCGCCAATCCAACCAAGACCGAGAGACGCCAGAGTGATTCCCAACTGGCACGCAGACAGATACGCATTGAGGTTTTGCAGTAACTGCATCAACCGCTTGGCCGTCCGGCTTCCCTGGTTGGCGAGAGTTTCGATTCGCGACGAGCGCACGCCGACCAGCGCAAACTCTGCGGCGACGAAAAAGCCGTTAGCTGCGACCAGTACTAGAACCGCAAGCAGCTTTATGGTAATCGCGGTGGCGGAACTCATGTGGGGTCGAAATCATACCACGGAGAGCGGGGCAAGGCAGATTTGGGCGCCATTTTGGAGTGCGCCAACTTGTTGGCGCTTTGGAATTTTTTACCAAAGCGGTGACAAGTCACCGCACTCCAAGGTAACGCGCAATTCTAATGAGATCGAATTTATTTAGTGTTTAGTGTCCTATGGACGCACCGGCGGCACGGGCGCGGACTGGACGCCGGTCATGCTTCGTGTGGGCACGAGCGAGCGCCTGGTCGACGCGAGGTTCGATATTGCACTCAGGCTGGCGGCACACTGCTGCCAGTTCCGAAACTACAAGATAACGAGCGCGTTCGAGCATCCGTTGTTCGCGGAAAGACAGGGGTTTGAGATTGCTCAGATAAGTTAAGTGCTTGAGCACGTCGGCGACTTCAAAAATATCGCCGGTGCGCATTTTTTCTGAGAATTCCTTGAAGCGATCCTTCCAATCATTAGCGGGGGAGGAAAAATCATCTGCTAGTGCCTTGAAAAGCATGTCACACTCACCCGA